>JBBAGC010000069.1:0-8279 GCA_041655115.1 Spirochaetota bacterium
AATGCCTTCAGACAAATTAAAAATAGATGTTCCTGTACTGCGTAAAATCTCTCTCATCATTAAAGGAGTATAGGAAACCGGAAGGGCATAGGAAAAAGCAATAACAAATGCAAGCATGCGCACTATTTCAACAGGAAATTTTCCAAAAGGATTTTCAGTAGTTTCAGGATCAGTCCTGTTTTTAAAAACATTTCTCAGTATTGTTATTTCAATCATTACAAGGACTAATATTATCAATACTGTTATTATTTCTTTGCTTATATTAATTATAAAATTTTTAATGCGCACCTGAAATGCATTTAAATCTTTGCCTATTTCAAGAATTGCAGCAATATTTCCTTTTGAATCATAAACAGGACCAAGGGCATACATCCAGGAACCATAAACATCATTTTCTTCAACACCAACTATTGATCCATTTTCAATTACATCTTTAAATGGAGAGGTCTTATAATTCTCCCTGTAAGGGAAGTTTATTCCTGTACTGTCATCAAAAAACATAAGAACATATATATCATCATTTTTTAATGTGTATAAGCCCCCATAATAGTCCTCATTCCATTCATCCTTATTTTCATTGAACATGCTGTGAAGCTGGGATCTTACTGTGACATAATCCCTGTTCATAAAATCTTCCCTGTGCTGAATTTTATTTATAGTATCACCATCAAGAAACTTATATGAAAGCTGAGTTATATATTTCAGATTGTTAAACTGATTTTCCTTATACATTCCGGTTAATGTTGTAATTGCTACAATCAAAACAATAATTGTTGTTATAAGAACAGCTGTTATTATCATTACAGATTGCACAAAAACTTCGGAAAAACTTTTTTCAAAAACAAAGATATATAGCCAGGAAAATAAAAAAATGCAGCTCATAAAAAGGACAATACTGCTTAGAAAAACAGCCCATCTAAGCAGTATTATCATGTTGGAATACTTCCTTCCTGCACTCTCAGATATAATATTTCCTTCAAAATCGCCTTCAACAATTGTGCTATCACTAACTGCAAAAAATCCCTTTTCAGTAAGCACAAAGGATCGCACAGCTCCACCTGTATCCCCTGAATAGGTGTACTTTTCATCACCACTTTTATTTGTATCAATTTTTACAATTTTTCTCAGGCCAGCATCAGCAAAATATATCAAAGATCCATCAGCAATCACTCTCCATGGGATAGATGGTAGTGTCTTTATAGCTGACATAGAACTTGTGTATATCTCTTTGAGCTCCAGGTTGTATTTACTCAAAAGAATTTGTCCCTTTTGAGTAATAACGGCTATTGATGCAAGATTGGGCAAAAAATCACAGTCTACTACATTTACCTTGGGTTCTTTAATATTAATAGACTTTAACTCTGTGTTTTCGCCATTCTGCGGATTAATAAACCCAATATGCATAAGCTCATAATCGTTATAATAATAAAAAATCCTGTCATTATAATATCTGATTTTTCTAAAATTACTCTCCATGTCAGGCTTGTTATCATCATAGGAATGGACAAACACAGTTTTAACAAAATCACCCGAAGAGGAAAACATTTTAATGCTTTCACTTTCTACCTTCAAACCGGATGAATCTGTTACATAATCAAGTATGTAAAAATTCCCCTCATTATCACATGTAATGTCCCAGGCAAGGGCAAAACGACCAGGCTTATCAGAATTACCTTTAATAATAAACTCGATCTTACCGCTGCTGTTGATCTTTAATACTTTTTTAAAAGAATCATATATAATATATCTGTTGCCATTTTTATCAGCTGCTATGCGGGAACTGTTTTCTATATTCAGGTTTGTATTAAAGGGGTTTATAAAAATAAAATCCGGGTTATTATAAACAATAAATCCTGAAATAATTACAGAAAATATAATAACAAAAAGGTATAGTCTTGATTTTGACATACAAATAACCTGCAATTATTTTTTTATAATGTAATCACCGGATTTATATACTATATATATAAGCATATATAATCTAAGGCAAACTAAGTATAATTACAAAAAATAATTATAATATAAATATTTTTTCTTTAATATTTCGGCAAAGTTAAATTCAACATATTGCAAAAGGACTTATATCCTGCATTTAATATAATTAAAGGTAAGAGCTAAAAATGATCAGGGATTAAGCTGTTTTATAAGCTCAATCTCCCTTTTGTTAAAAATTGCATAATGATATTCGTTAAGCTGAGCAGCTATTTCCTTGCTTACATAAACTATTCTTCTGCAATATGGCTTACCCTCATACTGGTCTATCCACATTACAATTACTGTTTTATCAGAATCCCAGGCAATTGCACCCTGGTTATCCTTAATATCTTCACTCGAATGAATGCCGTACTTTTCTTTAATTTTATTATACACCAGCTCCTGGTTAAGATAGGGAAATTTGAGAGATACATAAAAAAGAGTGCCTTCATCTTTTATTTCATCTGCTGCAACAGTATCATTAGTATTGTCTAAAGCATTATCAGCTTGATCTGAAACGTCTATTTTCTCTCCAATTAAAAGAGGGTCTTTATAAAAAAATCCATAATCATATTCAAGATCCCCATCCCTTGATTTTATTATTGTTTTATCATCTGTAAAAACAAGGCGACCGGATATTTTTTCCCGTACATCTGTTAAAAAGGTTCCCCAAACAGCTTCCCCATAACCTGTAGGTATGGCAGATTCTTCGGTTTGTTTTGTCTGCTCTGTGTTTTCAGCTTCAGCTGCTTCCTGTGAATAAAGAACAGAAAAAAGCAGCACAGTAAAAAGAAATGAAATAAAAATACGCATAATTATTCCTCGCAGTCTATCTTGTACGGTATAAAAATATTATCGGAACCTGAATAGAAAATAGCCACAATTTTTATAATATCTGAACTCTTTCATCTTTATAAGGTATTACCTCACCAATAATATATGAAGGGTATCCGGCTTTATCAAGGACTTTTAAAGCAGCATCCCCCTGACTTTTATCAACAAAGATCATCATCCCTATTCCCATGTTAAATGTTGTAAACATTTCAGCTTCATTAACTGAGCCCTCTTTTTTTATTATATTAAATATTGGAGGAACAGGAAAGGATTTTTTTTCTATAACAACAGAGGTGTTTTGGGGAAGTATGCGCGGTATGTTTTCATAAAATCCACCACCAGTTATATGAACAATTCCTTTAGGATTTATTCCTGATTCCATAGAGGATTTTATACCTTTTACATAAATTGTTGTGGGAACAAGAAGTGTTTCTCCCAGGGTTTTTTCAAGATCATTAAATTTTTTATCAAGGGAATAGCCTTTCATTTCCAGGAAAAGTTTTCGTACTAATGAGTAACCATTTGAATGAATACCGCTGGATGCAATCCCTATGATTATATCACCAGAACCTATTGTATTGCCATCAATTATTTTTTTCCTATCAACAATACCTACAGAGAAACCTGCAATATCATATTCATCATCAGGAACCACACCAGGATGCTCTGCTGTTTCTCCACCAACAAGGGAGCAGCTGCTCATTATACATCCTTCTGCTATTCCTTTTACAACATCAACCAGAACATCTTCTTTCAAACGCCCGCATGAAATGTAATCAAGAAAAAAAAGAGGCTTTGCTCCGCTTGTAATTATATCATTTACACACATTGCAACAGCATCAATTCCTATTGTATCATGCTTATTCATCTTCTGAGCTATTCTAAGCTTTGTGCCAACACCATCTGTGCCAGATACAAGAACAGGCTCTTCCATCCCGGAAAAGTCTGGAGAAAAAAGCGCACCAAATCCACCAATATCTGTTATAACACCTGGAGTAAAAGTACTTCGGACAAAGGGGGTTATTTTTTTTACAAACCTGTTTCCACCTTCAACATCAACACCTGAATCTTTATATGTAAGGGACATTTTTATACCTCATTATATTAGTCAGTAAAAGGTAATATTCCAGACCTTATTGTAAACAATATTTTGCTATTTTTGAATCGTCCATTCTCTTTAATTATATCTGTATAATTTCATTGACATGCACAGATACAGAAAAATAATAATGATTATAAATTTATTTTAATCAGGATGATTCTATCAAATGGACTGGAAAAAGCTTCAAAACGGCTCGGACATCAGAGGTGTTGCAATTGCCAGGGACAATGAAAAAGTTAATCTTACAGCTGAAACAGCATATATTCTGGGAGCTGTTTTTGTTGAATGGCTTTCAAAAAAATCCGGAGTTTCTACTAATTCCATTAAAATTGCACTTGGTACAGATTCCCGCATAACAGGCGCTGACTTAAAAAAAGGCTTTATAGCAGGTATTGTTTCAAAAGGAGCATCTGCCTTTGACTGTGGCATGGCTTCAACACCTGCCATGTTCATGAGCACTGTTATTGAGGAATTTTCATGCCATGGAGCAGTGATGGTAACAGCAAGCCATCTGCCCTATAACAGAAATGGATTTAAGTTTTTTACACCCAATGGAAGCCTTGATTCAAAAGATATAGGTGAGCTTTTAATTAAAGCCAGCCAGGAAAAGTTCCCCTTAACAATACCTGATATTATACCTCATAGAATTCCTCTTATGGAAAAATACTGTTCAATATTTATCAACAATATCAGAAAAGGAATAAACAGGGCAGATGACTACGATAAACCCCTTTCAGGCATGAAGATAGTTGTAAATGCAGGAAATGGTGCAGGCGGATTTTTTGCCCATGATATACTTAAACCCCTTGGAGCTGATATTGAAGGGAGTGTTTTTCTTGAGCCTGATGGAATGTTCCCTAATCATGAGCCAAACCCTGAAAACAGCAAAGCAATGGAATCTATTCAAAAAGCAGTTATTAACAACAATGCTGACCTTGGTATTATTTTTGATACTGATGTGGACAGATCAGCTATTGTTGATTCAAACGGTACTATTATAAACAGAAACTCACTGATAGCACTTATATCTGCTATTGTTCTCAAAGAGCATCCTGGTACAACTGTTGTTACTGATTCAGTTACCTCAGAAGGATTAAGAATATTTATTGAGGATAAACTCGGTGGGAAGCACCACAGATTCAAACGTGGATATAAAAACGTTATAGATAAAGCAATCCGACTGAACAAAGAGGGAGAGGAGTGCCATCTTGCAATGGAAACATCAGGTCATGGTGCAATGAAGGAAAATTATTTTCTTGATGATGGTGCCTATCTTGCAGCAAGACTGGTTATTGAATCTGCAAAGCTTAAACTGGAGAATAAAGGATCTATACAATATCTCATTAAAGATCTTGCCCATCCTATAGAGGAGGTTGAATTTAGAATCAATCTCCATAATAATGATTTTTCTAAACAGGGGAATATGATTATAAATGATCTTAAAAAATATATAAACAAAATTACAACCTGGAAGATAGCCCCTGTAAATCACGAAGGACTAAGAATAATATGTGGAAAAGATGAAGGTGACGGATGGTTTCTATTAAGGCTATCACTCCATGATCCGGTTTTACCCCTTAATATTGAATCTGATTCACAGGGTGGAACTGTTTTAATTGCAAATAAGCTCATTGATTTTTTCAAAGAATATAACAATATAAGCTATGATAAATTAGTGGAATATGTTTCTGTATAAGAGGTAATCATATATGAAATATTTAATAATAGGTTCCGGCGGACGGGAACATGCCCTGTCATGGAGGCTGTTAAATGACGGAAGTGCAAAAGAAGTTTATGTTGCACCAGGAAACGGCGGAATTGAAAAAGAATTCAGGGTTAATATACCAGTTGATGATTTTCCTGCAATTGCCTCATTTTGCAGAGACAAAAAAATTGACATGGTCATTGTAGGTCCTGAAGTTCCCCTTGTAAATGGAATTGTTGATTATCTCCAGAAAGAAAATATCCGCGTTTTTGGGCCAAAAAAAGATGCAGCACAGATAGAAGGGAGCAAACTTTTTGCAAAAAGGATTATGGAAACCTGTAATGTGCCAACAGCAAAACATTGGGATTTTACAGGGAAAAAAGCTATTACGGATTTCATTAAAAAAGCAGATAAATTTCCCCTTGTTATAAAACTTGATGGCCTTGCAGCTGGTAAAGGTGTGGCAATACCGGAAAGCGTTGAAGAAGCATTGGAATTCATCAATAAAAATGTGAATGATCTATCCAGAGTTTTTGTGGAAGAGTTCCTCCATGGGGAAGAAGCCTCTGTACTGGGAATTTCTGACGGGATAAATATTGTTCCGCTTATTGCAGCACAGGATCATAAAAGAATTTTTGATGGAGATAAAGGACCCAATACTGGTGGCATGGGAGCATACGCTCCTGCACCAGTAGTTACACCTGATATAATGGAGTACACAAAAAACAAAATTCTTCAACCTGTTGTTGATGGAATGAGAAAGGAGGGCATCCCTTTTAAAGGAGTTCTTTATGCCGGACTTATGATAAATGGCAATGAAATAAAGGTACTTGAATTTAATGCCAGGTTTGGAGATCCGGAAACACAGGTAATTCTTCCACTTCTTAAAGGCAAGCTTGGGGATATTCTCAATGCATCAATAGATGGCACTCTTGACAAAGTTCCTGTAAAGTTCAAATCAGGCAATGCAATAACAGTTGTTATGTCAGCAGCAGGGTATCCGGGTGATTATCCAAAAGGAGATGAAATAACAGGCGTTAATGAAGTTTCAAACAAAGTACAGGTTTTCCATGCAGGAACTATAAAAAAAGAAGTTTCTCTTTACACAAATGGCGGACGTGTACTTAATGTTACTGCAACAGGAGACACAATTAAAGAAGCCAGAAATAATGTTTATTCTGAGATCGAAAAAATTAAATTCAAAGGTTCATTTTACAGAAAGGATATAGCTTACAGAGCATTATAATTATAACAAACTATTAAGTGCAAAAAACCAGCTTATGATAAAGCTGGTTTTTCTTTAAGAATCCAGTGCTCAAGAATAATTACACATAAAACACCCATTACAAAACCATTGCCAATAATAGGCCTTAACATGCCTGGAAATCCTGAAACAACTGAATCTGGAAGAAAAGATATAATAACCGCCAAAAGAAGGGGAACCCCAAGAATAACCCCTTCATTAAACTTCACTTTCTCCTCCATTTCTGTAATCATCATAATACCTGCAGAAAACTGAGAACCCATAAGATAAAGAAGCACAATGCCAACAACAGGTGCTGGTAAGTCACTTACAAAAGCAACAGCAAAGGGCAGTGCAGAGAAAACAAGAAATGCAAACCCTGCAGGAACTACTGTGAACCTTGAAGCACACCCTGTAGAGGCAATTACTCCTGGGCTAAGAGAAAAGTTCACAGGCCCTACAACACCCAAAAGTCCGGAAAGAGAATTAGCAAGCCCTGTAACTCCCATACCCCTTGCAGTACGTTTTTCCATATCATCCGCCCCTGGAATGGAACGTAAAGATTGTATAGACCCAATATCATTAATTGCCAAAGCCATAAAGCAGAAAAAAAACGCCAGCATTACCCCTCCATCAACAGCAAAGGAGATAGACAACCTGGAAAATGGTGATGCAGGTAAAAAACTAAAGCCTTCATAAACCCCAAAATACCCTGCAAGCCTGAAAAAAACAGTTGCAACAACAATGCCCCCAATCACCACAACTGATTTCCACAACCCTTTTAATACGCTGTTAAACTTATACATTAATAAAAGAAAAACAAGCGCAGCAGCAAGCAGGGAAGGTGGCGAAAGCGGCCCTGTAAATATAAGCTTCAAAATTACAGGCAATAATGTAAAAGCAATAAGCAGCAGTATTACAGAAACAACCCTGAGTGTAAAAAACTTCTGTATGTATGAAAAAAGACCTGTAAAAGAAATTAATGCAAGAAGAAGACCTCCTGCAAAAATTGATGTATAAACTGCATCTGCGCCACTGCTGGAAGATGCAATAATACCTATTAAAAGCACAGATGAAGGCCCGGATATAAGAGGCAGCTTATGACCAAACAAAGGTTGAATAATCATTAACAGGCCTGTAACAAAAAAAAGGCGCTGCATGTATAATATCTGTAAAACAGGTTCAGAATACGTCATTTCAGCTAAAACTTTTCCAATAATTACCACAGCCGGAATTGTAATAACAAACCACTGTAAAGCATACATAAAAGTATCAGTAAATTTCGGTTTGGAATTAAGCCCTATTTTTAGTTCCATATTTCAAATGCCACCCTTAATCATTTAAATCTTCTCTTTCATCTTCCATCTTATCAATTACCATAGCCAGCACTTTTCTTATTTGTTCGTATTCAAAACCACGGC
>JBBAGC010000070.1:0-8246 GCA_041655115.1 Spirochaetota bacterium
TGCATTATCAAACAGGGATGGATCAATTAATGCCTCTATTGAAAAATCCATATTAGAAGCTATTAAGCAGAATGAATGGACTAACTGCAACAGCGAAAACCTTCAGGATTGTGCTGTTGACATAGGACCATCAGGCCTTAACAGCTACTCAACTGTGTCACGCAGATCAGAAGATGACACAAACTCTTTGCACGATTTTACAGTAACCCCATTTGCAACTCCAGGCAGGGACAATGTCATTGATCCGAAAAAAGGAAAAAAGAAAATCCTAAAAAGTGAAGCTAAAAAAATTACTCATATATATAGAAACAATCCCTCCCAGATAAAAATACCTTTTTTCCTTTTTGAACAGAGCAGTGTTAAGATAAGAATTTTCTCTGCAACAGGGGTTCCTCTATATTCATCTGCGCTTATAAAAGACATAAATCCAGGCGAATTTGTTTTCTCTCTTAATGACCGTGATCTAAAGGGTAAAACCCTTACAGGGATTTACCCTGTTAAAATTGAAGCTGTGGGAAAGTCAAACAAAGGCAGTGAAACAGCAACAGTGCTGCTTGTAATAGTGAGGCAAAGATGAAAATTGCCTTTATAATATCTTTAACCATTTCTATAAACAGCGCATTTGAATACAGAACACCAGAAGGTGCATCACTCTTCCCATATACAATTGCTGCTCATGATTACTCATGTCCTGGTATGGTATCAAATGCCTCTATCCTTCCCTTTGCACCTGGCCTGGCACTTTCAGGTTCAGCTGCAAGACCCTATTCAGAAGAAGAGCTTATATCCGGTTATTCTGCTATTCAATATTCATCAGGCAAGACAGGGCTTGGCTTTTCATGGAACTTTTTTGGAACCGACATTTACAAGGAAAACATTTATTCCATTAAAGCAGGCTTTGCTCCATTTCAGTTCATATCCCTGGGGCTAACAGGAAAAGCCTATTCGCTAACTGTTAACTGTGATGAAATATCGCATTCTAAAAATATTTACGACTATGGAATTTCTGCAACATTGCGCCCATTCAAATTCGCAGATATTTCCTTTGTTCAGGAAAATATCAATACATACACAAACAAAAAAAACAAAGATATATTATATCCTGAAAAAAGCGCAGGAATACTTATTAAACCTGACAAGGGATTTTCCATTGCATGGAATTTAACAGACACATCCGCAGGAAAAATTAATACTTTTATTGCATCAGTAAATCCTCTCCCCTTCTTTAATCTTTCAGGCGGCTACTCAAGAGAAACAGCCTCATATAGCGCATCTGCATCAATTTTTATTACCAGAATCAAAATACAGTACAACCTTCTCTATCACTCATATCTTGGCTATACCCATGCTGTTGCAATAACCCTTAGCACAGGACCGCTCCCTGAACCCCTGTCATACAGCATATCCAGACAAAATGACATGGTAAAACCTGTTAACATAAACAGTGCATCCTATGAGGATATAATAAACCTGCCAGGTGTAAATGAAACCCATGCTAAAAGGATTATAGCATACAGGGAGCAGATAGGACCTATTTCTGCTGATGCCCTTTCCCGCATTGGAATGACAGGAGCAGAAATACAAAAGCTTGAAGAAAACATTTATGGCCTGGAAAGAGACAGGGAATCTTTAAAAAACTTGCAGCAGCCTTATAAACCTTCCAAACCTCCTGTTTATAAAAAAAAGGAAAGCAGAGAGGATAAAACAAAAAGGCTTTTCAGACAAATGCTTGCAAAGGGAATACCTGCAAACAGGGGAATTGAGTATAGCAGGCTTGCAGCAGCAGGTAATAAAGAAAAATTTCTCAACACACTTTCAATGGACAAAAACCTTAATGATAAACAAAAGGTTGAAGTAAAAAAGATATGCGGTTTTTAATAACAAATTCATTTTACTTAGAAGTCATTTTCTTTACTGTACTTGTTATTTTTACACAGGGTTCTGTAAAAAATGAAGTTAAGGCTAATTCCATTTTTCTTTTTAATGAAATAAAACACGACATTATGGATTATGATGAAAAAAAAGAAATCCTTCTTTTTAACTCCAAAACAACTGTTGCTATTGGAGAAAAGTTTACCTTCAACTTTACCGGAATTCAAAACTATACAGAAGAATATTTTTTATACACCTGGTATGCCTCTATCTCAGGTATAAATAATTCAATGGATTTTATTCTGGGGAACTATACCCTTAACCTGGGGTCAGGCCTTATTATGGGCAAAAAAGCCTTTATGACATCTGACCCCTTTGCCAGACGTTTTATTATGTCCAGGGACAAAGCCATTACCCCTTCCAGCAATGGCAACCCCATATACTCCCTGTCAGGTGCAACAGCTGATATTCATTACACATGGCACAACTGCAAAATGTCTATTGTCCCGTTTGTTTCATGTCAGGAAAGGTATATAAAACCTGAAGATTCAGAACAGGGTTTTATTAAATCATCCCTAACAACCCTTAATACAAAAATTCATAAACAGACAGGCCATGAGCCTGTTTACATAATAAACTATGGCCTTATGGCTTCTATAAAACTCTACAGTTTATTTACTTTACAGGTTTACGCCTTTGAAACAGGGCTTAAAAAAGCAGATTTAAGCAACATTTCCTGGGATGGAGAAAAACAGGGCATTGATAAAGGCATAAACAAAATGTACTCAGGCGCAATGTTCTTAGAGTATTCAGATGAAAACATTTCAATTTTTCTTGAGCCTGCTTTTTCAAGAAAACACGCCTGCGAAAAAATACAGGGCTATGCCATAATGTATGGCATGGCATTTAAAAGTAAACCCTTTGATATATCATTCATGGGCAAATCAACAGACTCGCATTTCCAGGCAGATTACTCCGCAGGGAATCATCTGCCTGAAAACACATGGGAAATTAAAAGCGCCATTAAAACTTTCTCCTGGCTTAAAACAGGCTTCTCTATTTATAATCAAAACTACCTGCTTGGAGGATATAATAAAAGCTACATAGAGGGCACGCGCAGAGAGGAAATTTCTGCTGAAGCAAAAGTTCTTAAAAGCATGGATTTAAAAGCCTCAGTTAAAAGCTTAAGCTATTACAGCGATGAATATAAAGATAAAAAATACCAGTATATTCTCAATATAAACCACTCTCCATTTTCCTTTTATTCCCATTCCTTTAAAGTAATGATTCAAAACCAGGCAGGAGAAAAATCACAACTCTATTCTCCAAGGATAAGCTGTAACATAGGAGCCTTTACATTTCAGGCAGGCTTTTCTCTTGTAAAAGTTTCAGGAGACAACTACCTCTATTCAGGAATCCCGCCTGGTTCAGGCTCTTTCTCAAGCATATACAGGTTTAATAAATCAGGACATGGCATAGCAGTCAGGGGAGAATACAAAAAAAATAAAAACAGGTTTTATATAAGATCAGAAAGAACAAAAATTGGAGAAGATATAAAAATAAAAATTGAATCAGCCCTGACTTTACTGTTTTAATTTTTCATATATTTCAGATGCTTTATGCAGCAATATATCCCTTTCATTTATTTCAGGGTTATCAAGAACAAGCTCCAGAAGCTCTTTTAAAATCTGCCCTATAATCTGACCAGGTTTAAGATCAAAGGCATCCATTATAATATTGCCATTTATGTCAAGGTCAGTAACTGTTATGGCATTTTCAGCCTCAAGGATTAAACCAATTCTTTCCTGGAGTTTTTTAATTGGTTCAGGAATACCAAATCGTAATCCATTGCCACTTCTGTCAGCCTCTCTAAGGGTAAAAAGATCAGGGAGATTTTCAACTCCTACTTTCCGCATAAATCTTCTCACTGCTCCATCTGTCCATTCACTGGTATAGTGAAACATGTGATTAATTATAAGATTGTTTACCTGATCAATTTCCACATTGGAAAACTTGAGCCTTTTCATAATCTTTCTAACAATCCTGGCTCCTATTACCTCATGATTATAAAAAGTAAAATCCCCATCATCCCCCATTTTCTTTGTCTGCACCTTTCCTATATCGTGAAAAAGCGCAGCAAGTCTAACCATTGGATTGTCTACAGGTGCTGCGTCACATGAATAAATACTGTGGTAATATATATCATAAATATGAAACCTGTTCTGTTCAACACCATAAGCCTGGGCAAGTTCAGGAAGACAGAGATTTAAAAGCCCTGATTTACGCATATACTCAAAACCAACAGAAGGCTTTTCTGTATCAAGAAGCTTAAGGAGTTCATCCCTTACCCTTTCAACAGAGACCATTCCAGCCACATCAAGTGCCAGCTTGATAGAATCAAATGTTTTTTCCTCAATAATAAAGTTGAGCTTTGACGCAAGCCTGCAAGCCCTGTAGGTTCTAAGCCCATCCTCCCTGAATCGCTCATCAGGATTGCCTATAGTTTTTATTATTCCAGCACTTATGTCAGCAAGGCCATTAACATGATCAATAATCTCATTTGTGCAAGTATCCAAAGCAAGGCCGTTTATTGTAAAATCCCTTCTTATCACATCCTCTTCAAGGGTTGAAGCAAAATAAACACTCTCCGGCCGCCTGCCGTCAAAATACTTGCCATCAGCCCTGTATGTTGTAACCTCAAACTCCATGCCCTGAACAAGGACAGTAACTGTGCCATGTTTAATTCCTGTTGGTATTACCCTTTTAAAAAGCTTCATAACCTCTTCAGGGTGTGCATTTGTGGCAAAGTCATAATCATAAACATCAAATCCCAGAATCAAATCCCTTACAGATCCGCCCACAAGATAGCACTCAAAGCCCTTTTCATGAAAGGTTTTCACAAAACCATCAAGAAGTGCATAAAATTTATCAGGTATATTTATAACTTTATTTTTCATTATAGTTTCTGTTTTCATAATTGATTTTTACCAGATAAATAGGATAGAGCCAGTAGTCAATAAGGAATTATTTTAATTTATTTCAGTTCCTGCAAAGGGTCTTGCTGTAACAGGTGCAGATATTTCAGATTCATGATTATAAACAGTATCAGGCCTGTAGGAATCATAGGAGCTTACGGAAAAATAATATAACACAGTGTTTTCCAGGGATGGATATATAAGAACAGATCTGGAGTCAGCATTTTTATTTTCATCAATAATTGAATTATCTATCTTAATCTCTATATAATTATCTTTACTCATGCTATTGCTAATTCGCTCACCCCTGATACTAGAAATAATTCCATCGTATCTTCCTTTTACAGAACCATAATAAATTTTATACCCATAAATGTCATGATCAACATTTTTTTTCCATCGCAAAACCACAGATCTATCCCCGCTCTTTACAGCTTCAACAAACATGGGTGTATCAGGAGCCTTATCAAGCCTGTAGTCAACTTTCAGACTCTGAAACAATGGTGATTTTGTTCCATCAGGTGATGCAACAAGATGCGCCCTCCACTGGTAATACTTCCCTCTAAGATACTCACCATCTTCCCCTTTCATCAGGAATATACGCCTCTGATTATTCTCAACTCTATACCATTTCAAATTCAAATCTCTTTTATCAAAAAAATGATCAGCAATCCTGAACTCCATCCAGACAAAGCTCTCATCAGGAATCACTCCCTCCCATGAAAGCTCAGTTACAGCAGTCCCGGTAGAGGGAAAGGAGTAAACCGGGCTTGTAATTATTCCTTCCCTGTTATAGGGAACTCTCCCTGCAAAAGAAGCCCCTTTGTACCTGGTAACAGCTATATCCTTTGAAGCTTCCAGGTTTTCATAATCTGCATATGATATTCTAAACTCATCCAAAAGCCCGTTATAATCCACACCCATAAGAACAAATGGCAAATCGCTACATTCATAGTTAGCATCAACACCTTTTCTATGCCCAAAAGAAGGTGCATAAACAGATTCAAAAGGCATACCTCCATCTGTCATATAAACAGACTCATCCTCTACTCCATCAATAAGACGAGAAAGCTTCCCTGAAATTCTGTCATAGCTAAGGCTAAAGTGATACCATTTATCAGCAGCAAGCGAAGATCTTCCTGCCATTGTAAGGCTTTTCCAGGAGCCATCGCTTTTTTGAAAGATATTATGAAGCTGGACAACAAGACGATTTTTCCGCAGTAAAATTTCTATACCTTTTTTTTGCCCTGAAAAATAACCCACACGGGAAAAAAGAACTCCTCTGTGCATTTCCCTGGCATTAAATCTAAACTCAATATTAAATGACCCCAGATCTTCGCAGCTACCCAGCCACAAGGAGCTGACTGTCTTAATCTTTACGCCATGATCTGCCTTAAAAAAAGATGCACAGCCCTTTCCAATACCTCCATCTCTTTGCGACAATATATAATTGCTGGAAAAAATTTCATATTTCCCTGAATCATCCCTGATATAGCTTTGCCCTGGCTTATCAAAAGAAAGAACAATATCAGTTAAAATATGATCCCTGTCTGCATTATAGGATAAATCCATTATTGAATAGGCCTTTGTTCCATCAGGGAGAAAGGTTCTTTTTATATTATGGAGGGAATTTTCCGGAAAATCATTAAAAACAATCTGCCCTGATTCATTGCGCGAAGAAGCAGAAAAAATCTGGGCAAAAAGAATTATTGCGAAAATTTTAACAAGGGTTCTTTTCATAAGAATAATATCGGCAATTGCTGCCCCTTATTCTTCAATTTTTCCTATTTTATCAACACGTTTCTGGTGCCTTCCGCCTTCAAATCCGGTTTTAAGCCACACCTCTGCAATCCTTACAGCAAGATCATCGCCAATAACCCTGGCACCAAGAGCAAGAACATTTGCATCATTGTGCATCCTGGACATTTCAGCCATAAATTCATTAAAACACAGAGCTGCTCTGACCCCCTTAACCTTGTTTGCAGCAATTGAAATCCCTATACCTGTGCCACAAATCACAATGCCAAAGTCCGCTTTGCCAGATGCCACCATGAGACCTGCTTTTTCACCATAATCAGGGTAATCACAGGAATCCTCTGAATCCGTTCCTGCATCAAGAAAGGTGTACCCTTTAAGCTTTTCTTTTAGTATACCTTTAAGCCTGTAACCAGCGTGATCTGAGGCTATTACAATTTTCATCATCTACCCTTTAACAACAATATTAACAAGCTTCCCAGGCACAGCAATAACCTTAAAGGGCTCCTTCCCATTGAGCAACTCCACAATCCTGGGATGCTCCATAACCAGCTTTTCCATTTCGTCTTTCTCTATATCAGCAGGAACATCAATCTTTACTCTTACCTTGCCATTGATCTGTCCCACTATGGTAACTTCATCATCTTTGGCCAACTCCTCAACCCAGGAAGGAAACTTTTCATAGGCCAGTGTATCCTTATGGCCAAGCATACTCCACATCTCCTCTCCAAGATGAGGAGCGTAGGGAGAAAGAATTAACACAAAGGCTCCCATATTTTTCTGTAGCATTTATCATGTTTTATTGCTTCATTTACAAAGATCATCATCTGGGCAATTGCTGTATTAAAATCAAGATTAGCTGTATCAAGGGTAACTTTTTTTATTGTTTTATGCAGCACCTTTACCAGCTCAACAGGAGGTTCTTCATCAGTAATATCACGAACAACAATATTCCATACCCTGTTTAAAAATCGATGAACACCGGCAAGGCCACTTGTTGACCAGGGCTTGGACACCTGCAAAGGACCCATGAACATTTCATACATTCTCATTGAATCAGCGCCAAAATCTTTTATTATGTCATCAGGATTTATTACATTTTTAAGGGACTTGGACATTTTGGCAATAACCCGTTCAAGCTTAGCGCCTGTAGCTTTTTCAACAAATATATCCGTGCCCTTTTCCTCAACCTCATCAACAGGAACAAGGGACTTGTTCTTCCTCTGAAAAGCGTATGATGTTATCATGCCCTGATTAACAAGCCTTTGAAAAGGCTCATCAGTATTCACAAATCCCAGATCAAAAAGAACCTTGTGCCAAAACCGAGCATAAAGAAGATGAAGAACCGCATGCTCAGCCCCGCCCACATAAAGATCAACAGGCATCCAGTACTCCATCTTATCTTTTGATACAAATTCCTTGCTGTTTAAAGGATCAATAAACCTCAGGTAATACCAGCATGACCCTGCCCATTGAGGCATGGTATTTGTTTCCCTTTTGCCAGAACCACCACATGCTGGACATGTGGTATTAACCCAGGCATCAATACCTGCAAGGGGTGATTCCCCTGTTCCTGTGGGCTCATAGCTTTTAACATCAGGAAGCTTTAATGGAAGCTCCTCTTCTGGCACAGGCACAATTCCG
>JBBAGC010000071.1:0-8229 GCA_041655115.1 Spirochaetota bacterium
GAAAACACCCCAGCTTCTCTGTATCTGTATGTGTCCTTTCCTTTATGATCTATTTCAAAATCGTGTTTCATGCTTTTTACAACAGATACCTTTAGTCCTTTTGCAGAGTAATATTTTATAAGTTTTTCAATAAGGGTGGTTTTCCCTGAATCTGATTTGCCTGTTATAGTAATAATTTTACTTTTTTTCATGGATTTCCTGTAAAATATTTTATTTTGGGAAAATAAGCTGTTATAAAATCAGTTTTATAATGGATGAGGTTAATTCAAGGAATTAATTTTTGTATTTATTTTATTATTGAAGAAAATCAGGAATTTTATTTATATAGTCTAAAGATTATAAAAAGGGAATATATTATGGAGTCTGGAAAGATGAAAGCCTGTATAATTGCAGGAGGGAAAAGTGGCAGATTTGGAGATGACAAGTCTTTGTTTGTTTTCGAAGGCCGTCCTTTGATAAACCATGTTTTGGATATAATAAAACCTCTTTTTGATGATGTGATAATAATTGCCAATGACAGGGAAAAATTTTCTTTTCTTGGTCTTGATGTAATTCCTGATATTATACCAGATCTTGGACCAATAGGGGGGCTATATACTGCTCTTGAGAAAATAAGCTGTTCCAGGGTTTTCATCCTGCCCTGTGACATGCCTTTTTTAAACAGGGAATTTGTAGAATATATGAGTCAAATACCTGATCTATATGATGTGATTGTTCCAAAGTCAGGTGGGCACTTCCAGCCTCTTCATGCTATGTATGGTAAAAGTTGCCTTCCTTATATTAAAAAAAATATTGAGGAAAAGAAATTTAAAATCAATTCTCTTTTTGATGAGTCTGATATTAACATAAGGATAGTAGGGGAGGATGAAATTGGTTTTTATGCAGATCCCTTTTTTATGTTTAAAAATATAAATTTTAAATCAGACCTGGAGTTTCAGGAGTAGCAGTTTTATATTATCAGGGTGTTTATATTGGAGCATTTATCTCTTTTAAAATGGTAGCAGTTTAATTTTGTGGATAGTGTCATTGTATATTGGATTTAACAAATATGGATTCTTTTTTTATTATCTTTTTAATGAAGAAAGAATATAGGGAAGGTGAGCAAGATTATTTTTGTCATTCCTGCGCATGCAGGAATCTCATAACCTTGATTTTTTCAGGAGATTCCGGTACTACGTTATCACTTCGACCGGAATGACAAACTATGATCCCTAAAATTCTACCACTACCTTTTAAAATCTGTCGGATAAATACAGAAAAGTAGTTGAAAGTATTTATTATAATTTAGTTTATCAATTAGTTATAAATAATTTATGTAGACTATACTTTTATTTAAAATTAAATGTATTTATATCTTTAGGAATTATTGCTGTTTAAATTAGAATTTTATATTAAATTAGGAGCATTATGAATAAATTTGATACAACTGCTGCACTTGAAAATTACAGACCCAAGGAGGAGTGTGGCGTTTTTGGAATATATGGGCATAAGCATGCTGCAAATCTTACCTATCTGGGGCTTTACTCCCTTCAGCACAGGGGACAGGAATCTGCAGGTATTGCCTCTTCTGACACAGAGCATATTTACAGGTATGCAGGCATGGGAGAGGTGAATGACGTCTTTACCCAGGAGCACATGGATCATTTGCAGGGGAGTATGGCAATAGGCCATAACCGTTATTCTACAAGTGGGTCATCCTTTCTTCGCAATGCTCAGCCTTTCAGGGCATCTTCAGTTTTGGGGCCAATTGTTCTTTCACATAATGGGAACCTGACAAATGCAGGTATAATAAGGACTGAATTGGAAAAGCAGGGGCATATTTTTCAGACCACAATAGATTCGGAAGTTATAGTTCATTTAATGGCTAAATCGGGTTTTGATGATTTTCTGGAAGCCCTTATATTTGCTCTTAAAAAAGTAAAGGGCGCTTATTCCTTGCTTGTTATGAGCAAGGATAAAATTTATGCAGTGCGTGACCCTTACGGGTTTAGACCCCTTGCTCTTGGTAAATTAGGTGAAGCCTATACAGTTGCTTCAGAAACCTGTGCCTTTGATATAATAAGTGCTGTTTATGAAAGGGATGTTATGCCTGGTGAACTCATAGAGTTTTCATCAAAGGGAATAAAATCTTTTTTCCCCTTTGAAAAAAAGGAAGAATCTTTATGTGTCTTTGAGCATATATATTTTTCAAGACCTGACAGCATGATCTTTGGTGATTCGGTCTATGACATGAGAATAAATCTGGGGCGTATGCTGGCAAAGCAGTTTCCGGTTGAGGCAGATATTGTTGTGCCAATACCTGATTCATCAAACTGCGCAGCTCTTGGTTACTCCAAGGAGTCAGGTATTCCCTTTGAGCTTGCCATGATAAGGAGCCATTATATAGGGAGAACTTTTATTGAGCCTACACAGCGCATACGGGATTTGGGTGTTAAGCTTAAATTTAATGTTGTTGCATCTGTTGTTAAGGATAAAAAAATAGTTGTTGTTGATGATTCAATTATGCGCGGAACTACTATGCGAAAAATTATTAAAATGTTCCGTACAGCAGGAGCAAAAGAGGTTCATGTAAGGATATCAGCGCCTCCAACAAAGTTTCCCTGTTTTTACGGGATTGATATACCAACACATAGTGAGCTGATTGCAGCAACTCATACAATAGAAGAAATAAAAAAATATATCCGCGTTGATTCTATTGAATACATGACTGTGGATACACTGCTTGACGCTGTTAACAGGCCTGAAAAAAAATTCTGTACAGCCTGTTTTGACGGTCATTATCCCTGCAAATTTGAAGATAGCATAGAATTAGAAGAAAACCAAAAATATCTTTTTGAAGACGGGAATGGAGAGTATTATTGATAAAATACTTGACGTTACATTGCCATTGTTATTTTCTGTTTTTAATATACAGGTCACTAGCTCAATTGGCAGAGCATCGGTCTCCAAAACCGAGGGTTGGGGGTTCAAGTCCCTCGTGGCCTGCATTATCCCCCTGATTTATGACTCTTTATAAGAACAAATACCGGATTGAATCAACGCGATTAAAAAATTGAGATTATTCTTCCAATGGATATTATTTTATAACAATATGTACAAGAAATCGCATTCATTTTTTTGGTGAAATTTTTAATGATGCGATGGTTTATATGGGATGGAACGTATGAACCTGCAAATGACAAACTAGTTTATTTATATTAAATGTATTGCCTTTTATGTAATTATTTGAAAGAATCGTTGTTATATTTGTATCAAAGGGGTTGTATGAAAGTTTTGTAAGGTATAATTAATTATGAATAAAAATAAAATCATTACAATAATTTCTGCTTTTGGGTTAGTTCCAGACTCTGAGAATGAAAATATTTATTCAAAAACCTATGATAAGACTAAATACCAATTGTCTGTGGATTTCCTAAAGAAGCGGATTGACTTTGGACTTGAAATAAAAAAAGGTGATGACACCACTTCTCATTTAGAGAACCCTGAAAATATTGTTGTGCTTGAATGTGTTGATCGACTTTTAGAAAAAGGTTACAAGCCTGCTGATTTGACCCTTGAAAAGAAGTGGAAACTTGGACGTACAGCTAAAAGTGGGAAAGCTGACATTACAGTGAAAGGAAGAAACGGTAAAACACTTTTAATTATTGAGTGTAAAACTTGGGGTAAAGAGTACGAAAAAGAGTTGGATAATATGAGATCCAATGGAGGACAGCTTTTTTCTTATTTTCAGCAAGATAAAAATACTCGCTATATCTGCCTGTATGCTTCGAGAGAATATAACGGAAAAATTGAAAAGGCTAATGCCTTAATCAAAGTTGAGGATAGCATAGAAGAAAAATTAAATCAGCAAGAAACTGAAAAGCTTATCACATATGACCAAGCAAAAACCATTAAGGAAATGCTTGAAGTATGGAAACACAAAACTAAAGGCAAACAGACTTTCCTTAATTCGGGTCTTTTTGAACCTGAAATAGAACCATACAACCCAGGATATATTCCAATTAAAATTTCTGATCTAAAAGATTTTGGGAAAGATGATAAGGGCAAAGTATTTAATCAATTTGAGGAAATTCTTAGACATAACAATATTTCTGACCGTTCTAACGCCTTTAACAGAATTATTTCGCTCATTCTTGCCAAAATTGTTGACGAAAATAAAGGTGAAGAAGCCATCACCGATTTTCAAATAAAAGAGGGTATTGATGATGCTGAAACTCTTTTGGAGCGTTTGCAGTCGCTTTATTCAAAAGCAATGCGAGACTATTTGGACGAAGAAGTAATTGATTATAAATTAGAAGATATTGAAGCTCAAATTGCAAACTTCCCAAGACAGACGGCTAAAGAAACACTTTATCGTATTTATAAAGAGTTGAAGTTTTACCAAAACAATGAATTTGCATTCAAGGAGGTTTACAATAAAAAGCTCTTTGAAGAAAATGCTAAAGTATTAGAAGAAGTGGTAAGGCTTTTCCAGAAATATCGTTTCAAATACGACCAAAAAGCCCAGTTTTTGGGAGACTTTTTTGAGTTAATGCTCGAAAGTGGTTATAAACAATCCGAAGGCCAGTTTTTCACGCCCACACCCATTGCCCGATTTATTATTTCGTCCATTCCTTTAAAATCAATTGTTCAAGAGAAATTGAAGAAAGGCGATAAGTTTTTTTTGCCAAAAGTGATTGATTTTGCTTGTGGTAGCGGACATTTTTTAACAGAAGCTATTGAAGAAATTGCTGACCTGATTAAAGCAATGGATGAGTCAGAAATTGAAGATGAAAAAAGTATCACGGAGCTAAAACGCTATAAAGAAGATATGCGTTGGGCAGGTGAATATATTTTCGGGTTAGAAAAAGACTACCGTTTGGCACGAACCAGCCAGGTGGCTTGTTTTATGCACGGTGATGGTGATGCCAACATTATTTTTGGAGATGGTCTTGAAAAGCACCCACGTTTAGCAAAGGACGGAACGTTTGATGTACTTATTGCCAATCCACCTTATACTATTAAGGATTTTAAAAAGCATTTAAATGTTAATCCACACGATTTTGAATTATGGGAGCACGTTACATCAGACTCAGACGATATTGAGGTATTTTTCATAGAGCGAATGAAACAATTACTTCGTTCTGGAGGGTTGGCAGGTATCATTTTGCCGAGCTCTATTTTGAGCAATGCAGGGGCTTATACTAAAGCAAGAGAGATAATTTTAAAGTATTTTGAAATAAAAGCCATTGTAGAATTTGGTGGAAATACCTTTGGGGCTACAAGTACAAATACGGTTACGCTTTTTCTGAAAAAACGCAGTGAAGACTTTGTAACCAATTGTCAGTATATTGCCGAAGATTTTATCATTGAAAATAAAGATCGAGAAGGCGATTTCTTAAACTCAAAAGAACTTTTTGAGGATTATGTGGCACAATTGGAATTGGAAATGGAGGATTATAAAACCTTTATTGTCCGAAATCCCAATAAAGCCATAAAGGATACCGAATTTTACAAAAGTTACAAAAGCTGGTTTAATGGTTTAACGGAAGTGGTAAATCTGAAAAAACGGAAAACTTTTACAGGCCTTCCAAAACCAGATCAGGAAGCCAAATTAAAATCTATGTTTTTTGATTTGGTTTTGGAAATTGAGTCCGAAAAGTTTTTTTATTTTTTGCTAACCTACCGTATTGAAGAAGATCCTGAAAATTTTGGCTGGTATGACGACCGAACTGAAGACGGCATACCTTTAAAAATAGCTTACCCACAGCAAAAAGCAGTGCCCCAAAAAATGCTGATTGTAAAAACAGGCAGTACAAATAAAGAACAGGAGAAGTTTTTAGGTTATAAGTTTAGCAATCGTAGAGGCTACAAAGGAATTGACTTTACAGGCGATACTTTGATGTTTGATCTTGCTGACCAACTCAACCCTAAAAAAGTAAACAGCTATATTTACAAAAACTTTATAGATGAAAAAATAAAGATTGATGAAGAGCTTGATGAAACACTTTCTCTTGTGAGGCTTACGGACTGTATTAATTTTGAGAAAATTGATTTTGATAAACGGTTAAACCTTAGTGCTGAAAATTTCTCAGACCCAAAAGATTACAAATGGCCTACTAAGGCATTTAAGTACGTTTTGCAGCCAATAACAGGAAGCCAAACCAAAATTGAAAAAGCAGAATGGAAAGAGACAGGTGATATTCCTGTTATTTCACAAGAGAAAGAATTCATTTCAGGTTATGTGTCAGGTGTTGAGCCAGTCACGGATTTACCAATTATCGTTTTTGGTGACCATACAACCGTTTTCAAGTATATAGATTTCCAATTTGTTAGAGGAGCAGATGGTGTAAAGTTGTTCAAACCTATAGTCGACTATATTCCTAAAGCTTTTTATTATATTTGCCAAATTTTGAATATTCCTGCTTCGCAGGAATATACTCGACATTATAAATACCTTTCTAATGTGAAGATTCCAATCCCTGATAAAATCATTCAGCAAAAAATCATCAACGAAATAGAAGCCATTGAAGTCAATGAAGCCAAGGTCAAAAAGGTGATCGAGGAGAAAACTTATGAAATGTTTGAAATCATTACACAAGACATAGTGTTGAAAAAGGTCTCTGATGTTGCAGATTTATCAAAAGATAAAATTGACCCGTCAGCAAAACCTGATGAATTATTCAATTATGTTGGTTTAGAACACCTTGAAAGCAATACTGGAAAGATTCTAAGTTGGGAGCCAAGTATAGGGTCATCAATTAAGAGCACAAAAAATGTCTTTAAAAAAGAGCAGGTACTTTATGGGAAACTAAGACCTTATCTTAACAAAGTTGTGATACCTGATTTTGAGGGAGTTTGTTCAACTGATATTTTGGTTCTTGATTCTAAATATCCAACAATTTTGCAAAGAGTTTTATTGTCGCAAGAGTTTGTAGATGAAGCTTCGAATAAAATGAGTGGTGTGAATTTACCAAGAATTAAGGTAAAAGATTTTCTTGATATGAAAATCCGCTACCCAAAAAATCCAGACAAAACAGTCAAGGCTCTTGGTAAACTTGAAAAGGATATCCAAAAGCAGGAACAAGCCATCGCCAATACAGAAGAAGAAAAGAAAGCAGTATTGACTAAATATTTAGAGAAATAAAAATCCACCGCTCGTTGGTTATATGTTATATTTAATAACAGGAAAATGGTTATAAAAAAGTAAATTGATAGTGGGGAGAGTTAATTTAGCCCAGTCAATTATGGAAAAACGATAAGTTATATGGAAATGATGTTGTTCCTGCGGATGATGATGGGACATAATGCCGTAGAGTAGAGGTAGGTCTCAGACCTACCTCTACGAATTTTCCTACCTCTACGAATTTTCCTACCTCTACGAATTTTCCTACCTCTACGAATTTCCCTATCTACGGATTTTTTCTTTTATAACTGCTTTGAAAAAATCAGTTTTATTCTTTTACCTTTGCAGGTCTGAAAAAGAAAAGAACTATTGCACCAGGAAGAGCCCAAATTACAAAAAGAAGGAAGAATTTCCATGCAGCTTCCGAGCTCCCTATCATAAGAGAATCAGCTAAAGCCCATACTCCTCCGGCCAATAAGCCTAATTCGATTGCTATTAGTAAAGCTTCATACCATTTTAAACTTAATGATATTTTAATTTCTTTCATGATTTACTCCTTTTCCCACATTTTAACAGCGTCTTCAACCAGGAGAAGACCTTTTTCGTATTTTTCAGATCTTCTGGGGTAAACATCCTCATCTTTTTTATACCATCCACCTGTGAAAAGCTTTCCTGCTTTTAGAAGTTTGGTAACCTCTTCCATTGGCATATATTTGCCAGGACACTGTAATCCTTTGGGAAGTTCGCCCTCTTCAAAATCCCAGTGAACGTTTCTGTTTCTACCATTTTCATCAAGAAGTCTTTCCGGGATTTTACCCCACTCAATGCCTTTATATTCTAGCCCAACCTTGCCCATTTCAGCATCAACTCCTGTTGACCACTCTTCAACCATGGATCGGTCTTCCTCTGTATAGACATATGTGCCTATTACATAGGGGAGCTTCATCTTGAATCCTTCATCTTCCTGTATCCATCTTGCAGGTCTGTTTACATTATATTTTCCTGAATTGGATGATACCTCAAAGTTAAGCCAGTCTTCAAGGCCAACGCCATCAATATTCCCAAAGAGACGTGCTGAAACTGGTGAGTGACGTGTGATATAAACTCCAAGCTTGTGAAACAGG
>JBBAGC010000072.1:0-8206 GCA_041655115.1 Spirochaetota bacterium
TCCTTGAAAACTTCATTAACAGCCTTGATGAATCCATTCTGACAGAAGAATCGGAAAGCAATATCCTTAAAATGCTTTTTGATGAACTTGCCGAGTCAGGCTCAGCAGGGGGAACTGGTATAAGTATATTCAAAAGTGCAGGTAAAGCAGCTGCATCATATTACTCAAAAGCAGCAGATGATGACATTCCGCTTCCTGATGAAGAATCAGTAGAGCTTTTAAACCTTATAAGAAATATGCTTCGCCTTAAAATTTCAAAGAGAAATACAGGGAAGGAACTTAAAAATCGAGAGGAGTTCCTTCTTAACAGATTCATATATCAGCTTACACCTGAGGAAATAAGGGAAATGAGGGAGCTGATAAACCGTTTTGGACAAAAGCTTAAAAACAGAATCTCCTTAAGAAAAAAAAGGGTTAAACGGGGAGGTCTGGACGTAAAAAAGACTTTCAGAACAAACCTTCAATACGGTGGTGTTCCTTTTAAACTTTTTTTTAAAAACAGAAAAATTGACCGTCCCCAGCTTGTGGTATTGTGCGATGTGTCAAGATCTGTGAACCAGTATTCCAGATTTATGCTGCTTCTTGCATATACCTTGCAAAGCCTTTTTTCCAAGGTAAGATCCTTTGCCTTTATAAGCAATATGGTTGAAATCACAGACCTGTTCATGGAAATGGATCCTGAAAGAGCAATAAACTCCATGTTTGAAGATTCAAATTTCACCTATGGATGGGGAAGTAATTATGGAAGAAGCTTTGACATGTTTATAGAAAACCACAGCGATTCCCTTACAAAAAAAACATCTGTACTGGTTCTTGGTGATGCAAGAAATAACGATAATGACCCTGGTTTAAAATCTTTTGAAAAAATATTTAAAAAAACCAAAAATCTTTTCTGGTTAAACCCGGATAAAAAACATTTGTGGGACTGGAGTGACAGTATTGCCACACTTTACAGTGATTACTGCACTGAAATGAAAGAAGTCAATAATTTTATTGATCTCACTGAATTTATTGACAAATTGTTTGTTGACATTTAACAGTAAAAAATTTAATTTTCTTTAAATTAAATTTTTATACAATTTTTAACTTTAGAAACCCGTTGACTTTGGAGGATTACGTGGACATCGAATTTAAAGAGCTTGGGGAACACAAAATAATTGCTGTAAGCGGTGAAGTGGACCTTTACAATGTAAGTGAACTGAAAAAAGCTCTGTTCAGCATTACTGATGGGCAGCATTCAAGTGTTATTGTTGACATGAAAGACGTTAATTACATGGATTCATCCGGCATAGGTGCACTTGTTGCTGGAATGAAAAAAATGAGAGCACATACAGGGAAGTTTGCCCTTATGAATATTCATGATGATGTTTTAAACATATTAAAGCTGGCAACCCTGGATAAATTTTTTACAATTTATAACACAGAGGACGAACTCCTGTAAACAGGAAATTCACTAATATGTGTACAAAAAAAGCTGATTAAAATCAGCTTTTTTATAAATTTGCTTCTTTAGCTATCCCTTTTAAGAACAAGAACTGTCATATCATCATGCGGAGGGGCATCCCCTCTGAACTGTTCAACATCATTTACTATTTTTTCCACAAAATCGTTGGCATTAAGATGATTATTATCCAGGATAAACCTGTGTGCTCTATCAAGGCCATATTCATCCTTGTTTGAATTTCTCATTTCAGTAATACCATCTGAATAAATAAAAACCATATCTCCCGGATTAAACTTCACCTTTGCCTGCTTGTAATCAACATCCTCCATAATCCCTATGGGCATGCCATCAAGAGTAGTATTTGTGCAGGCCTTAAGAGAAGCCCTGTAGCAAAAAAGCGGACCCTGCCCGGCGTTTGAAAAAGAAAGCTCCTCTGTTCTTCTGTCATATATAACAAAAAAAAGCGTGGCAAACTTATCAATAGCAAAATCCGCACTCAAAGCGTCATTTATAGCTTTAACAACACTGGCACAATCAATATCATCACGGTCTATATAGGTTGTAAATACAGTCCGTATCATAACCATTACAAGAGAAGCGGGTACGCCCTTTCCTGAAACATCACTTAACAAGGCACAAACCCTGTGTTCATCAATTTCCGTAAAATCAAAATAATCACCACCCACGCCTTGAGCTGCCCTGGTAAAACCCTTAATCTGTATCCCATTTTTATTGTAATATTCCATGGGATTAAGCCCTTCCTGAATATCCCGGGCCATTTCAAGCTGCTCATTCATAATACGGGTTTCAATTTCCAGCTCTCTTGCCTCCTTGATCATCTCAGTCATGATGTTAAACTCCTCAGCTAACTGGCCAAGCTCATCACGGGAATTAACCTCTATCCTGTGGTTAAAATCTCCCTTCCCTATTACAGTTGCACCATGGGATAACCTTTTAATGGGTCTTAAAATAACAGCAGCCAATATAACAGAGCCTATAACGGAAACTACAAGAAAGCCAAGAAAAAAAACAACAATAAGCCTTGTAATGTTTTGAATTTCATTTCTAATAACAATATCTGACATGCCAATAACAACAGCGCCTATTTTTCTTTTGCTGTCAATCCTGCTGGAAACAGGCACTGCAAAATCATATATTTTACCAGCAGCATCAGGGTCAGCATACTCTAACACGGGCACATCATCAGAACCTTGCAAAAGGTCGAGCTTTCTCTCTACATTATCATCCAGGGGCTTTCTTTCAACATGGGATATATTTCCATCACCCCTTTTATCAAAATAATAAAGAATTTCATCACTACTATTAAGGACAAAAACATATCTGAAAAAATCAATCTTGGCCAGCTCATTCACAGCATCTGAAAGGGCAAGTTCATCAATCCCGATATTCTGCTGAGCAGTGCCTGCAAGATGAATAACCTCGCGTTTGGCAAAATTTACAATCTGCTCCTTTAACAAATTGCTTTCCCTGTATACAACCATTGCTGCAATAGTCATAATTATCACAGAAACAAGGGATATAATAGCAACAGAAAACTTAAGCCTTATTCCAAAGCGAAACTTTCCCTTAACAGGAGTTTTCTTTTCTTCTTCAACTATTTTTTCATCATTATCCATGGCTGTTTTCATTTAAAATTACCTTCCAAGCAGCACAAGAGTCCTGCGTATATTATTTCTGGCATTTACGTGCCCAGAGTCAATGGCAAGAACCTTTCTCCATTCAGCAATTGCCCTGTTAAAATCATTGTTTGAATAATAATTAATTCCCCTGTAATAGTGTGTACGCACAAGCGCCTCCTGCTCAGGGGTAAGGCCTGTTCTTCTTTCACTTGTGGCAGATGATGTCCCGGATCTAAGCTGTGCTTCAATTCTGTTTACACCAACAATTCCCTTGATATTATCCGGATCCCTGGAAACAACCCAGCGCAATTCAGTTAATGCCCTGTTAAGGTTCTCCGTGCCTCCTCTCTGATAATAGGACATGCCCAGCCTGTAGCGTCTTTCAATCTCATTTCTATCAGCAGCACCAAGAGAAACCGCTCCTCCGCCTATAGCTCCCCTGCTTCTTTCAGATCTGTTTATAAGATTTTCTATGTCAGGATATTCGGGATAAAATGATTTTACAAGTTCAAATTTTGTTTTTGCATCTCTGTACTCATTTTTGCTCAAAAGCACATTCCCCTCATCAACAAGCCTTTGTGCAAAGGATTCTCTTGCTTCTGGATTAAGTTTCATTTCACACTTAAGAATAAATTCTGTGGCTATTCTGTTTTTTGGGAAAAGTTCCAATATCTTCTCCCAGCGCTTTTTTGATTCTATGTATTTTCCTTCATTATATAATTTTTCACCTGAAACTACAAGAGAATTTATTAAGTCATAATATGACGAATTATCATCAACAATTTCCTCTTCAATCTGCCTTAGGGCATCCTTTGCTCTCTGAATATATACAGTAGCAAGCTGGTTTTCCGGATCAAGGTTAAGGGTTTTTTCAAAGGCTGTAATTGCCTCCTGATACTGCTGCTGGGTTAATGCTATAATGCCGTTTTGAAACTCAGTATCTATTAACCTTAAACGCCTCTCCTTTTCTCTTCTTTCAAAATCTTTTCTTAAACCAGGAATGCTCAATAATCTTTCTCTGGAATCTTTATAACCAGGCACCAGGGCAAGGGCGTTTTCAAAATCATCCCTTCCCTCATTAAACTTATTATCCCTCAAATTATTAATTCCGGAAACATAAAAAACCTCAGCCTGCCTCATCCTTTGCTCAAGACGCCTGTTTTCATTAAGCTTTTCATCTATCCTGTCAATATATTCATCTGCTGCAGTATTGGCCGGATCAAGCTGCAACACATTTATAAACTCCTGCCTGGCAAGGGTTAATTCATCCTGATTAAAAAAGTCCACACCGCTTGCCATGTATCTTCTTATGCTTTCATATCGGATAGCATTTTCAATTGCAAATTCAGCCTGTCGTTTCCCCTCAATAGCTTCGATATTTTGCGGTAAAAAAGAAAGAATCTCCTCCCAGTAACCCTTCGAATCCTGGTATCTCCTTTCATCCATTGCTGCCAAAGCCAAAGCTTTAAGAGAATCGGCTTTTTCTCTTTGCGCTAATGTTACCTTAAGCCTGGTATCCTCAGAGACCATATATTTTTCAAGCTTTTCCATTTCATCGCGCAAAAGCAGTATTTCAGGATCTCCTGGGTCTATTCTGTAAGCTATAACAAAGCTTTCAAAGGCAAGAGATGCCTTTCCCCTAGATTCATTAAGATTGGTCAGTGCATTTTTTAAAGATATTTTATCATCCCTATTCTTAATAAGATCTCTGCGTGCAAGGCGAAAGTTGAACTTTGCTTTTTCAAGCTCAATATCCTTGCGCTGTTTTGTATCATAAAGCATTTCAATTTTTCTCTGTATTTCCGAATTACCAGGATCAAGATCAAGTACATTTAACCACAGGGCAACTGCTTTAGAAAACTCCTTATTATCAAAGTGCTTTTGAGCCTCCCTGTCCATATCTCTTACTGACTGACCCAGAATATCTGTAGAAGTCATTAAAAGAAAAATTATTATAGGGAATAAATTTTTTATTTTAATTTTAAAGCTCATCCTGTAATTGTCGTAACACTCTTATATAATAATAAACTGAAAAGCTGTATATATTATTTTTAACTCATTCCAGATTATTGGAAAACATAATAAACTCCATTGCCCTTTCTCTTAACGAGCCCCCCTAAATCCCCCAAAGTGGGACTTGATAAATTTCTGTTTGCACTTATACTTTATTAAGCGCTAAAATAAAAAGTGCGCTAAAAAGTATAAAACAAGTTAACCAGCCCTCTTTAAGGGGGCGGCGGAAAAAGATTTCTTAGAAAAAAAACTTCATTCCGCCGGGGGTTTGCTTAGCCAAATGTGTATGGAAAATAATATTACTATTCCCAAAGATCCAAGATAAACCTTATTTTTAAATTTAAAATATAAAGTACTTATCAGGAAGAAAAAAGCTTAATTCTGTAATTTAAAAGCTTAAAGTAAAAAGAAATTTTTGAACCAAAACCCCATAAAACTGCTATTAAAGCAATAATAATCAGGGGCACAGCAACAAACCTGGTATGACCCAGCTTTTCGATAATTTCATCATAAAACCTGTCCAAAGGAGTGTGCGCAGGAATAACATTTATAGTAAAATTGACAAAAACAGGCCTGGTCCACAAGTAAACCTTCTTCCCGTTTTTTATGCGAAAATACTTGCCCTTAATACCAAAAACATAGTTACCGTTTTTAAGATCTGCAAACTGCACCTCGTCCTTATTCAGATTTATTCTATTAACAGGGTTTCTTTTCTCTGGGCCAAGAACTACAGAATAGCCTTCCATAAAATCTCTTCTGATATTTACAGGCTTAATTATGCCCTTAAAACTATTTTTATCAAAAATGCCCTTTTCAGTAAAAGGAAAAGTTATTTCCAGATAGGGAATTCCTGGTTTTGATATGATTTTTTTATCAGTCATATCAAAATCCTTATCAGCAAGTTCACGGATATAATCTTCATCAAATTCAGCTTCATCTCCTACAATAAAGCTGTAGGTTGTAACTCTGCTTACCTGGTCTGTTTTGCTCACAGCAGCAATGTTAAAAAAATAAACTCCTTTTTCAAGATCTTTAAAATCCATGCTAAAATCCTGAATCAGCTTATCAGGCTTTCTGCTCCTGTCCTTTTCAAGGCTGTAAAGAAACCCCTTTAGCCTTCTTGAATCATTAACAACCCATCTGAAAAGAGCATCTTTTGATATGGCTCTATCGTTTTCAGGATGTGTTGGTGAAACAACCAGTGGCATTGCAAGGGGATTTGCACTTATCTGAACAGGATAATGAACTGTGCGGCTCATATTGCCAGCTCCATCAACAGCCCGTATGTGAAAATAGGTTATCCCATCATTAAGCCCTGTTAAATAGGCTCTGTTAACATCATACCTGTAATTTTGAATTGAAGGAATCGAATTTGGATTGTTATCAATAAGAGTTGCATATCCTGCAATTCCTGAAACATCCTCACTGCTGTGCCACTGAACAAGTGCATCCCTGTTTTTTGACCATCTGTCTTCCGGATGAGTTCTGGAATATACTATTGGCGGGGGAACTGTTATATCAATATAATTACGTACTATCCTTCCTGACTCTTCCCAAAAAAGAGCCATGCTTTTCCCTGTTTTGATCCCCACAGGGTTGCGTGCAGGTACATTTCTCAAGGAAAGCTTATTCTCAGGCATCAACTCACTGGTTTGTGTAAGGTACTTACGATAAAATATTCGGCTTCCCTTTTCTCTCAGGTCATGCCATACAATAAGAAGTTCATTGTCCAGCCCTGCAATAATATCAGGTGAATAGGAGTTTGCATTTGTTTCAGAAACCTTTACAGGCTCACTATCCCATCTTGCACCCATCCTGTAACCACGAAGCAGTTTTATTCCCCAGTTTTTATCACTATTATCCATAAACACAACATAGGCAGTGTCATCATGAATCTCTACTGAGGGAGCCTGATGATTATTTCTCCCTGTTGTGATTTTATCCACAGAGGTCCAGCTTTGTCCATAGTTATCTGTTCTCACAGTATAAAGGTGATCAGTAAAATCCTCTTCCTTGCTTTGCCACACAAGTATCCCTTTTCTTCCATCAAATTTTATTGATGGTGAAAAAGCACCCCTTATATTTCCCTTTAAAGGGGCAACCCTCTTTGCCTTATTAAAATCTGCTTTTTTATTTTCTTTTACAGAATGAAAGAGGTTAAACTGTCCATCTTTGTAAGCAGTAAAAACAAGATGCAGATCATCCCTGTTGTCAAAATATGGAACAGGGAGCATCTCAAGCTGCATGCCAAAGCCTATTTCTTCAGAAGCAGACCAGGAGACTCCCATATCCCTGGAAAAGGAATATAAAATTTTCGATTCAGATTCTTCACCTGAAAGATGATGCCACATAACATATATATTTCCAGCTGATGATATTGACACACCAGGATTATTATTAATCTGCGACTCAAACCTGCTTATTACTACTGGCTCAAGGAAACTGACACCACTATCAAATGATATTGAAGCATAAATATTTTTTAAAGAACCTTCCTCACCTTCATAAACTGACACAACAAAATTACCCTTTCTGGCACTATTTACGTTTTTTGTATTAACACCAGATGGCGAAATATAAACAGGCTTTGACCATCCAAGAGGGTCTGTTACTGCATCGTGGGATTGAAAAACAACAACAAAAACAATGCTAAAGCATAAGAAAAACATAAGACTGTAAATAAACAGGCTCATGCGTGAAAAATTAAAATACAAATATATTATTATTCTCTTTATCAATTTCATAGTTATATTAATAGTTCATCATATTGTATATCGGCATTCTCTTCATTTTACAAAAGATATTACACAAGGTAATAATTCTATTAAAATTTTTAATTGCATGTTTATTCTGTTTAAGTTAAAAGTGTCACAGTAAATGGGTATATTTTATCAATATTTTTCATTATAAAAAAAAACTGATTTTAAATTTATATATAATTTAAAAGGCTAAAACTCTTTTATAGAAAACATCAGAATTTGGTATTATAATTAAATTCATATCACAACAAAGGCAGCATATTATTAATGCATAAAAGGGGAAACAAATGGAACTTAATAAAATAATAAAAGATAACTCTGACCGCCTTTTTATTGTTGATACAGAATGC
>JBBAGC010000073.1:0-8158 GCA_041655115.1 Spirochaetota bacterium
TTTGCGAGCTTTCCAGCTGGCTTCTATTTAAAAATGAAGTAATTGAATCAAGCTTCTGCTGAAACTCCATACGGCTTTTATGAGATGTATCTGAAATATCCTGTTTAAGAGAATTTACCAGATTAAGCAAAACTTCACTATTTTTTCCCTCTTCGAGTTTTTTAAGCTTCTGATAATTGATAAATGCAAAAGCTATTGATGGAATAACCAGAAGGCACAATATCACTATTACAGATGAAATAATCCATGTTTCGTTCATTTTTTCCTCATATATGATTTAAAATTGTAATTTTTATTTACACTTCATTTTACTTAAATGGTTTTATCTTTAATTCTCAATATGTATATTATAATTTTCTTTTTTTATAATTTAACCATATAGTTTTATAAGTTTTTATAAAACATTCCGGATCTTTGGAGAAAGTTATATTATTTTCCATACACATCAACCCCCGGCGGAATGAAATTTTTTCTCTAAGAAACCCTTGACCGCCGCCCCCTTAGAGAGGGCTGATTAACTCATTTTATACTTTTTAATGCACCTTTTTTATTTTAGCGTTTAATAAAGTATACATGTGAACAGAAATTTATCAAGTCCCCCAATGGGGGATTTAGGGGGTTCTTTAAGAGAATGAACCTTACCCGATTACCTGGAAGATTGCTTTACTAAATAAACAGTATAGCATATAATATAATCATGACAAGAAAAAATTGCAGATTAATTTAGCACCTGTGAAAAAATTAAATAAACAAAGTAAAGTTTAATGAAAAGCAAATATAACATTATCACAATCTGCGGGCCTACTGCAAGCGGAAAAACAAACCTTGCTGTTAAGCTTGCATCTGAATTCAATGGAGAAATTATATCAGGTGATTCCCGTCAGGTTTACAAGGGCATGGATATTGGCACAGGAAAAGACCTGAAAGAATACAGCACTGCCAAAGGGAATGTGCCTTATCATCTTATTGATATTGCTTTGCCTGCAGAAGAATACAATTTATACAGATACATTCAGGACTTTAACCATGCCTTCAATTCAATTATTTCCAAAAAACACATTCCTTTTTTAACTGGTGGATCTGGCCTTTATATTGAGGCAGCCTTAAAAGGCTATAGCCTTCCCGAAGCGCCTGTTAATGAGGATTTGCGCAGGGAAATGGAATCCCTTTCAAAGGATGAGCTGGAATTAATCCTTAAAAATGAGTCTGAAAAAATATATATGAAAACTGATAAATCAAGCTCAAGGCGAATAATCAGGGGCATAGAAATAGCCAGATACGCAAAATCCGATACAATTAAAAAACAAAATACCCTCACACCTCTTGTTATAGGGATTAATCCTCCCAGGGATGAGCTGTTAAAAAAAATCAAAAAAAGGCTTAATGAGCGCCTTGATGAGGGAATGGTGCAAGAGGTGGAAACTCTTTTAGATTCAGGAATTACATTTGATCGGCTCATAAAGCTGGGTCTGGAATACAGATACTGTGCTCTATATCTTAGAGGCGATATTACAATAGATATGATGAAAGAACAGCTGAATATTGCCATTAACAGATTTTCCAAAAGACAGATGACCTGGTTCAAAGGAATGGAGAGGAGAGGATTAAAAATTCACTGGATTAAAAATGCAATATATGAAGAGGCCAGGGATATTATAAACAGGGAATTTATGCTCTGACCCCTGTTAAAATTCTTTACAAATTAATAATGCAGATTATAATCCATTTACATAGAGTATAATAAAAATATTTCTCTACCAAAAAAATACCCTGTATTTAAACTAAAAATATAAAATACTGCAGCGGAGCAAAACATGGCTAAGAAAAAAGGACCCTTTCTTTATATTTTATCGCTAACAGCATTTATTATTATTCCTGTTTTTATATGCTTAACAGTTTCACATTTTCTCTTAACATCTGACTGGTTTTACACAGGAATTGTTAAGCAGATGAACCTTGTAGAAAAAATAATTTCTGTGAAAAACCTTGAAATTGAAAATGATATAAAGCGTGAAATTGAAAAAAAGACAGGCATTAAGTCCTTTATGCCTGAGTACGAAAAAATAAAAAACGAGTACGAAGAAAAACACCTTGAATTTCACAACTTTTATCAAACTGAAAAATACACAAGTATTAAAAACCAGATAAAGGAACTTGATAACCTCAAATGGATAAAGTCTCCTGATGAATTTAAAAGTGAAGATGAATTCAAGCTCTTTAAAAAAAATAAACTCGCTGAACTAAAAGAAGAAATAAAGGCTATAGAAAAATTCAGGAAAACTGAAAAGGATCAGGTAAATCATCTTGAAAAAGAACTTGATATTGCTGAAGGCAACCTGAAAAAAGCAGATAAGGATCTGAAAAAAAGAGAAAAGAATGCTGATAAAATTCTCAGCTCCAGACAAAGTGAATTAATGAACAGCATCTACTCTGACATCCACAAAATAAGTCCTGTTTTAACAGAGCAGCTTAATACCCTTTTTATTGATACAACATTAAACAATGTTATTAATACTTATTTAAACTTTTTAATGTCTCATAAAATTCAGATGCAGGAAGGAAATATTTTTATACAGCGCTTTGATATTGATTCAGGCATGATTGAAAACAGAAAAATAATCAAACTCCCCCCATTAAATATAAGCTTAAAGGTAAAGGTGAATGAAGGCGGAATGCAAAGAGAAAGGCATCTTTTAAGTGAAGTTTTTGTTAAAAGCATAGGCTCCATACAGGGGCTTGGCAATCCATGGGTTATAACAAAAATTTTCAGCATGTCCGACTCATGGCTTGTTGAAAAATACGCAAGATCAAAGCTTAAAACTGCTGACATGACAATAGAAAATGGGACTATAAGTTCAAATGGCCCTATAATAATTAAAGGCACTGGTGCAGATATTATTGAATATGCAATGCTATTTTTAACCTATGGAGTTTATTTAAAGTATATAACACCTGGGATTATTTTTCTTTTTATTCTGCTTATATTTATATCTGCACCTGACATAAAAACCGGAGCAAGGTTTACAGGCAATGTTTTAAAATACCCCTCTTATCTGGCTATTTTTGCCTCGTTTGCTGCACTTGTAATTGCATTTAAACCTTCCTTTTTTTTGCCAGGTTTTAAAACAGAACCAGTTACAGATGCAATAAAGGAAAGTATAGTCTTTGCAGCAGCAACCCATACTTTCATTCCTTTAATAATATGTTTTACTATAACCATGATTGCAGGAATCATTTTTTACAAAGCAGGGAAATCAGGCAGCTCCTGATTTCCTCTATGATAAAAAAAATTAGTCTTTATTTTTTTCCTATTGAAGATCTTCCAAAATTTTGTAAAAATCCACTTTTAAGCACAAAACCGGATTTAAAGGATCTTACATCTTCAATAGTGACAAAGGCTTTAGGTTCAAGAGTTTCAACAATTTCAAGAAGCTTTTTCACCTTTGACTTGGCAATAGTTGTATAAATAAGCTGTACTTCTCCCTTCATTCCTCTTGCTGCAACTGTTGTTATGCCAAAGCCCTCCTCGCGCAAACTTAAAGGGAGAACCGTTATTTTTTCACTTGTGATAATCCTTATTGACTGATAACCAATAGAAATAAGAGCTTCAAGTTTCATACCAACATAGTTGCCCGTAGCAAAACCCCCTGCATAAGCAACATAGCTCACAGCCCCATTAAGATTATTAAGCACATGTCCCAGGGCTGTAATCCATACAAGAATTTCAAAAAAACCCAAAAAAGGAGCTATGTGCACATATCCTCTGGAAATTAATATAATTCTGAATGTTCCCATTGAAACATCAATAACCCTGGCAAAAAAAACAAAAAGAAGCCCAAGCAATTCACTGCTCATCTGCGTATTCCTCTTTTATCTTTATAATCTGAGGCAAGGTATTGAAAAAAGCATCAACAACCGCAGGATCAAAATGTTCCCCTCTTTCCCTTTTTACAAAATCCAGGGCATCCTCCATGGACCAGGCTTTTTTATAAACCCTTTCACTTGTTAAAGCATCAAAAACATCTGCAAGTGCAACAATTCTGCTAAAAAGATCTATTTCCTCACCCTTTAGTCCTCTGGGGTATCCTTTCCCATTCCATTTTTCATGATGCTGATAGGCAATCACAGAGGCAGACTGGAGAATTTCCGAATCATGTTTCCCAATTATAAGATACCCCATATAAGCATGACTTTTCATTATATTCCACTCATCAGGATCCAGCGAACCGGGCTTTTGCAAAATACTGTCAGGAATACCTATTTTCCCAACATCATGCATTGGAGCTGCATTAAGCAAAAGTTCCGCCTCTTCTTCGCCCACACCATATGCCAAAGATATTTCCTGGGAATATTTACTCATCCTGATAATATGCGCCCCTGTTTCATTATCCTTATATTCAGCTGCCCGCCCAAGCATCCTTATTATTTCAAGCCTGGTTTTATGAATCTGGGCTGTTCTTTCACGCACAAGCCCCTCAAGGCGATCTCTATAAAGCTTTAACTCAAGATGATTCCTCACTCTTTTTTTTACAAGAGCCGGATTAATAGGCTTTGCAATATAATCAACAGCTCCCAGGTCAAGACCCTTCTCCTCATTTGCATCTTCATCAAGAGTAGTAATAAACATAACAGGAATACCTGATGTTTTTTCATCCTCCTTAAGTCTGCGACATACCTCATAGCCATCCATTTCAGGCATCATAACATCAAGAAGAATCATTGAAGGTGCAGGATCAGCAGATGCAAGTGCAAGTGCCCTTTCACCATTAGTTGCAGCAACAACAGAATAGTCATCTTTCAACGCCTGCATTACAATCTGAATATTTCCCGGAACATCATCAACTACAAGTACTTTAGGTTTAACTGTCATTTAGCCTCCATATCCCATTTTATCAAGAATCGTATAAATAATCTCCCTGCATTTGTCAGTATCAAAGCTGTTAAGGCTTAATGACAGCCTGCTTATTTCACCTGTATGCTCTGACCCCGTAGCTGCTGAATGAAGCTGCTCTATCTTATCAAGAGCCTCACCATGATCACTATCAAGCAAGCCAAGCATTTCCAAAAGCAATGCTTTTAACAAATCAGGATTAAAAGCTTCCCTTTTAACAGAATCTTTAGACACCTGCAATTCCGCCTCAATTGATTCAACTGATAATTTTATTTCACGCTTTAAATCCTTTAAAGAATTTGATGCAGCTTTAAAATCCTTTTTATTTATATTGTTCATTGCTGCACCTGTTAAGGCTGGAAGGGCTGAAGCGCCCAAACTGCCTGTCATTCCCTTAAAATTATGAAGAAAAATTTTAAGCTCATCATAGTTCTTTTCCTCAAAAAGCTTTTCAAGCCTTTGAGGAACATCCTGATATTTTAATTTAAAATCCAGAAGCAATTTTTTATAAAGACTGCTGTTTCCGGAAAGAAGTTTAAGCCCCCTTGATACATTAAAACCATAGATCCTGGGAAAAGGAGAAGCAGCATTAACCCTATACTGAATTTTTGCTTTTCCGGAAGTATTGCCCAGGATCAAATCCAGCATTGTTTTGTAAAGCTCCTCAGTATTTATAGGCTTGCTTACATAGGCATTCATGCCATGCTCATGAATTTTATCCCTGATATCAGGGGCAACATCAGCTGTCATTGCAACAATAGGAATTTCTGTAGTTTCAGGGGAACCCTTTATAATCAAAGCTGCCTCATATCCGCTCATAATCGGCATTTGAAGATCCATAAGAATTATATCATATTTTTTTTCAACCTGATTTAATACCGCCTTAACTGCCTCTTCTCCATTTGAAACAGTATCAACAACAAAGCCTTCACCCTCAAGAAGCTCCCTTGCAACCTCCTGATTTATTTCATTATCCTCAACAAGAAGAACCAGAGAACCTCTGATTTTTTCAAAACCATCAGGCACATAGTCCCACTCAGCATTCTCATCCTCTTTAAATCCCTTATTTGCTGTTACATCCATAATTACATTAAAAAGATGAGATGATGTAACAGGCTTCATAATAAATCCATCAAGACCTACTCTCTTTGCCTCTGTATAAATCTCTTCCTGCTCGTATGCAGTAACAATTACTATCCATGGCTTTATTCCAATTTCTTCACTTTCCATAATCATTTGTGAAGTTTCAATACCATTCATGCCTGGCATTTCCCAGTCAATAAAGGCAAAGCTGTAAGGCTCCTCTCCACTTGCTGCAACTCTTTGAATCTCTGCCACAGCATCCTCACCATTATAACAGACCTTTGTTTTAAATGAAAATTTTTCCAGATATGCCCTCAAAACCCTGCATGCGGTTTTGTTATCATCAACAACAAGTGCCCGCTTGTTTTTAAAAGCAGCAGGAAGAGCGGTTATTTCTTTTATGGCAGATGATACCCCAAATTTCGCATAGAAATAAAAAGTACTTCCTTTGCCATATTCACTCTCCACACCTATTGAGCCATTCATCATTTCAACCAGGCGCTTACTTATAGCAAGGCCTAAACCTGTTCCGCCAAACCTCCTGGTGGTTGATGAATCAGCCTGCATAAAGGGCTGAAAAAGCCTCATTATTTCCTCTTCCTTTAAACCTATACCAGTATCACTAACAGAAAATTTAACTGTTACCTCATCATCAGATAAATCCTCAACAGAAGCATCCACAAGGATTTCTCCTTCCTCAGTAAACTTTACTGCATTATTAGCCAGGTTTAAAAGTACCTGTCCCAGTCGCAAAGGGTCACCCTTAATCACTTTGGGAATATGGCTATCTATGGAAATAATAAGTTCAATCCCCTTTTCCCTTGCAATAAGGCTAACCATATTTGAAAGATTAACCATAATATCCTGGATTGTAAAATCAATATTTTCCAGTTCCAGCTTTTGTGCTTCAACTTTTGAAAGATCAAGAATATCATTTATTATTCCCAAAAGAGATTGAGCTGAAAGATCAATCTTGTAAATATAATCCCTCTGCTTGGGATTAAGATCCGTTTTTTTAAGAAGGTAGTTCATTCCCATTATTGCATTCATGGGTGTACGTATTTCATGACTCATGTTTGCCAAAAACTCACTTTTAGCCCTGTTTGAAGACTCTGCTGCTTCAGTTGCTCGTGTAAGCTCCTCCTGGGAAAGTTTCCGCTTAATCATAAGGCTAAAAAGATGGGACACCCCATCAAGAAGATTGCGCTCCTGTGCAAGAAAAGGCCCTTCATCCAAAATCTCTTTCTCTTCAAGATAATAAATTTCCACTGAGCCAACTTTTTCATTATCAACAATTATATCACTGCCAAGCATACTTACTGCATCATCGTATTTGTCCGTTATATATTCCCTGCCACCATATACAACCCGCGCTACAGCTATTTCCGGGTACTGCCAGCTTAAAGGAATAACATTTACTGCGTATCTAAACACATTCTCCTCTGAGTCATTTTTTTGTATGGAGTCGGAAATCCTGTATAAACAATTAATCTCCTTAACCCTTTTCCTCATTTCTTTAAGAAGCCTGTCCCGCTCTTCAAGGGCTTTTTTCCTTTCAGTAATATCAAAACCGGAAGGTATTAAAAACTTAACCTCTCCATTTTTATCCTTCACAGGCGAAAGTAAAAAATCTATATAATGAAGCTCGCCATGTTTGTCATAATGAGTCACCTCAAAGGATGAAGATTCCCCATGAGCAGTGTGCATTACAGCCTTTTTAAGCTTTTCCCTGTCATCTATAGAATGAGACCACCAGGGACCGTCCCAAAAGGGCTTATTCACCACATCATCATATTTGACGCCAGAAAAAGAAAGAGCTGTATTATTAATATCAAGAAGTGTACCCTCTATACTCATAAAGCCTAAAAAGAAATGAATATTTTCATTAAATATTGTCCTGAATTTATTTTCACTTTCCCTTAATGCGCTTTCAATATTTTTCCTTTCCAGAACATAACCAAGCTGAACCCCAACATGAGACATCAATTCAATAATCACCTTGTCAACAGGAACAACCTCTCTGGAAAAAAACTCAACAACAGCCTCAACCTCATTATTAACAAAAACAGGAAAACCAAATGCAGCACGCACACCCAGACTTTGATTCAAGGTTGTTCTTAAAAAAAGCTCCGAAGAATTAATATCCGGAACCCACACCAGTTTTGCTCTGCTATAAATTTCTCC
>JBBAGC010000074.1:0-8145 GCA_041655115.1 Spirochaetota bacterium
GCCATTGGGTTAATCCTCTTTCTCCATCTTCTGGATGATCTTGAAAAGAGTAGTCATTCTTACAATTGCTGAATAATTGATAAGCACTGTCATGAGAATGAGCACTCCAAAAAGGGTTAAGTCCGGATTTAATCCGTATTTCCCAAGTATTATTGCACAAAATGGATGAAGAACAGTAAATACTGAAAGGAGCATTACTCTTTCAGGTCTTTGCATTAGACCCCTTTTTGTAAAGGCTCCTGCTACCTCGCCCCTTGCTTTAATATAGCTCATTGCAGCTGTGCCCATGAGTATTGTCATTACAATAATTACGCCAAAAAAATCGCTTCTTGCAACAGTAAAAAACTGATCAGTAAAGGAGCCGCTTTTTTGAATAAAGTAAATTCCAATTCCCATGAAAACAAAAGAGTCGCTGTACCTATCACTGCATGAATCAAAAAAAGCACCGGATTTTGAACTCTGCCCTGTTTCCCTGGCAAGACGTCCGTCAAGCATATCCAGGGAACCGCTTAAGATTATCATCCATCCGCCAGCTCCAATTTTCCCAATGGCTAGGAGATAGCCTGTAAAAAGGGAGAGCAGAACTGATATTGCTGTAATTTTATTAGGTGTAAGCTTTAAAAGCTTGAAAAGGTAAAGAAGGGGAGTTGTAAGCCAGTACCAGTATTCAATGAAAAAAATACCAATAAAACTGCTGTGCACCCTTGAAATTGCTTCCTCTGACTGTTGTCTGCGTGACCATGTTATTGCAAAATATGTGAATGAAATGGCTATTCCTTCAATTGCTATTATTAAAGGAAGAAGAGAATTGAATAGTATTTCATTATAGTCCATTATTTTAAGCCTCTATTTTATTTGAAGATTGTTTTGCATTGCTGAGCAGATTAGTTATTCTGTTTATTCTAATAAAAAACAGGTACTTACCATTAATTCTTTCAGGAGCAATTGGTAAAGTCAATAATATTTTATAAACCCTTATTTTAAAATATTTGATTTTTTAATCATTAAACTATAGGATATAATTAGCCGATAAAAATGATAGGAGAACCTGTGCTCAGGAGATTATATATGAAATTAAGAATATTGGCCTTTATATTTATTGTTTTATCTGCAAATTCATTATTTGCTCTTGTTTTTAAATGGGATATACAGGAGAATGAAAGTATTGAAATAGTAAAAACAGCGAGAATTAATAGCTATGTTAATGCAAAGCTTAACAGAGTTTATGATGAAAGGAATATTATTGATATAGTTTCAAAAGGGAAAAAGGGCAATGCTAATGTAGTAAAAGGCGTTTTTACCATATATGAAAAAAATGCTAATGAGCAGGTTTTCAGGCAGAGGGAAAAATATCCGGTGGATTTTACTATAGAGCCATCCGGAAGGTTTATTGTTGAAAATCGCGATTATATGCCAAATCTTCGTCACATACCTACCTTTCCTGACAGGGATATAAATCTTGAAGATGTGTGGAAAGCAGATGGTGAGCTGGTTTTTAATGAATTTTCAAGGCCATTCAAGCTTACATTTCCGGTTGAGTATAAATTTTCAAATATGATAAAGCAAAAAGATCTGGATATTGCTGTAATTGATTATGAATATACAATTAATATGGATTTACCGGGAAATATATACCCGAAGGATTTTCCTGTAAAAATTGCAGGCAATAATAAAGGGGTGATATACTGGGATGTTTTAAATAACAGGCCTCTTGATATTAAGGATTTATATAAAATTGTTTTTCTTTTCCAGGGGGCGACCGGGAAAATTTCCAGTGCGGAATTTCAGATGGTTATAGAAACAGAGAACAATATTTTCCCTGATATAAAAGAGAATGAAAAGAAAAAAAATATTGAAGATATAAAAAAAGAGCTACCCCAGGATGTGGACATTGAATCTGATGAAAGGGGAGTAGTTGTAACAATGGGGGATATTCTCTTTGACTTTGATTCATATAATATAAGGGAAGATACAAGGGAAAAGCTGAAAAAGATTGGGGAAATTATTAAAGAAAAATATCCAGACAGGGAAATAATTGTGGAAGGCCATACTGACAATATTGGGAGCAGATCTTACAACAACAACCTGTCAGAAAAAAGAGCAGAAAGTGTTGCCCGGGTTTTAAAACCAGAAGTGGGGCATGACAAGTTTTCCTTTAAAGGGTATGGCCAGGATAAACCTGTTGCTGATAACTTTACTATAGAAGGGCGCCGGAAAAACCGGCGCGTAGAAATTATCATCAAGCTTAACTGATTTTTTAAAGGCTATTTACATAAAAAATCTGATATTCTTTATCAGGGTTTTATTTCTCCAATAAAAGAGAGGTCGTCTTTTTTAAGTATTATTATGGTTTTATCAGCTCTGTTTATATAAATACTGTCTTCGTAAAAGGTAATAAAGGAATCCTGGCTTACCTCCTCTGAGGATTCAGCTTCAAGCTTTAGATCAGTATTGAATTTCCCTAAAAAATATTTTCCTCCTTTTTTTGTTATGGCATATATGTTCTGATCCCTTATTTCAATAAAGCTTCTCCAGAAAATATCATCTGTGCCGGTTTTTGTTAATTCAAGGGTGTTTCTGTCAATAAGAGTAAGGTTGTGTTCTTTTTGATGGCTGCCTTTGTGTGTTATTACAACTATGCCACCTGAAAATATATCGTATCTGCGCCCGCAGATGTTTGTTACATCTGATTTGAATTCAACAGCTTTTGTTTCCGGGTTTATCATAAACATTTCATTGTTGTAGTGGCCATCAGCCAGATAATCTTTTATTTTTAAATAAAATATTTTAAGGGCAAATACGTTTTTTTCAGCTGTGTCAGATCTAAGCTGATCTTCCCGCTTGTCAAGCTCCTCCTCCTTTTGTTTTAATGCTTCTTCTTTTTTCTCTATTTCATCAGATGTCAGTTTTTTTGTTTCCTCTTTCTCTTTTTTTAGATCTTCAGAGAGTTCTTTTTTTTCTTCTTTTAAGGTTTCTTCTTTTTCAGCAACAGCCTTTTCTTTTTCCTTTAAGGATTCCTCTTTTTTCTCTATGGAGCTTTTGTCATCCTGCAGGGATTCCATTTCTTCTTCCTGCTGTGCTTCCTGCTTTTTTAAGGCATCTGTTTTCTTTTTTAGTTCATCTTCTTTTTCTGCTATTTTCTTCTTTTCTTCTTCTTTTTTTATGGGATCCTGAATTTTTTCAGCTTCTGCTTTTTCTTTTTCCAGCTGTTCCTGTTCTTTTTCCAGAGCCTTTTTTGCTTCTTCTGTTTTTTTCTGTTCATCACGGAGTTGCTTTTCTTTTTCCTGCTGCAGGGCCTTGTCTTCTTCTATTTGCTTCTTATCTGCTTCAATGCGGGTTTTTTCATCTTCAATGTTTTTTTGTTTTAGCTCAATTATATCCTTTCTGGCATCAAGGTTGTCTTTTTCTTTTTTTACTTCTTCAAGAGTTTTTTTGTCAGCAATGATAAATGGATCAATGCCTTTTAACTTGTCTCTTTTTGAGTCTGCTGTAAGGGGTATGAGCATTGCTGTTTTACCCGGCCATTCCTGGAAATTTGTTGATAGACCAGCATTGGATGAATTTACATGTTTTGTCACTGCCTCATTGTAGGTTTTGGATATATAATCCATATCTCCTCTGTAAATAGCATTGTAATAGCTTAAAAACAGGGCAAGTGTGTCTGCTTCCCTGATTGAGTAGCTATACATGCTAACAAGGTATGAGGAAATAATACGGCGTACATTTTTTATATGGTCAACTTTGGCATCCTGGTCAATAAAAAATATGTCAGCAGAATACTTTTCTTTATCATCATCTGACATTGCCCTTAATATTGAATATTTCATATGATATCTAAATAATTTATTGTAGCCTGTTGTTCCAGCTCCCCGGGCAAGGCCTGTTCCTATATTTCGTATATCCTGAACTGAATCTGTTCCTCTTTGCCTTCCTGAATAATTGGTGAAATTCACCCTGTCTGATTTTAATATTTCATCAATGTCAACCTCCATGGACCAGGATGAAATAGCGGATGTTAAAACTAATAATGCAATAAGTGAAATTTTTTTCATGGTATTCTCCAGGGCGCAGATGTTGTATAAATTTTTTATGCTAATAATAAAGAATGAATTATGGTTTACTATGTATATTAAAATAGTAAAATATCAAGAAGAAAATATATAATTATCACTAATTTGTGTATATGTAGTGCAATTTATATTTTTTAGCTTTTTCTTTTCTGTGGGGTGCTATAGCGCTTCTTTACTTTATACTTGACGTGTATAAAATGAATTTTAATATTGAAAAAGGGACTTTTATAGTTTCAGGAGTTTTCCATGCAAAGAACCAGGGCTTATTTGTTTGATTTTGACGGTACCTTAGTTGATACCATGATGGGTTTTGCTGATATTGCAGCTGAAGTGATAAACAGATTTCATCCCACCATGAGCTTTAAAGAAGCCAGACAGCGTTATCTTGATACTTCTGGAAATCCTTTTTTTCAGCAGCTTGAAATAATTTTTCCGGGTGATCCTGACAATAAGGAAGTTTCTGAAATTTTTGAAAAAACTAAAATTGATGGTTTTTTTAAATCCAGATTTCATGATGATGTGCGCTATACGATTAACCGTTTAAGAGAAGAGGGTCATTTGGCTGGTATTGCATCGAATAATTTTCAGGAATTAATAGATAAATTCGTTGAAACAGAGGGTCTTGAATTTGACGTTGTTCTTGGTTTTAGGCCTGGTTTTGAAAAAGGAAAGCCCCATTTTGATTATGTAAAAGAAAAATTTAATCTTGAAAACAAGGACATTACTTTTGTAGGGGATTCCTTAAAAGATGCTGAAAAAGCATTTAATTATGGCCTTGGATTTGTGGGTATATGCGGCACATTTAAAAAAGAGGATTTTTTGAAATATCGCAATGATATTGTAACTATCAATAATATAAAGGAACTATTATAAAATGAAAGCAATAGTTTTAGCAGCTGGTACAGGAAGCAGATTGGGTGAAATAACAAAGGCAAGAACAAAGGGAATGGTTCCTGTTTCAGGGAAAAAACTTATAGATTACCTCCTTGAGTTTTTTGAAAAAGATTTTTTTAGTGAAATACTAATAGTTGGAGGGTTTTGCTACGAGGATCTGCGCGATCATGTTAATACTCTTAATTATAAAAATGTGAAGGTTCTTGAAAACAGGGATTACCTTAAAGGAAATATCTATACCCTTAAAAGGGCACTTGATGAATTTACAGGGGAATCCTTTTTAATTACAAATGTTGATCACATTTATCCTCCTGTGATGTTTAAAAAAATGAAGGAGTCCTTTTCAGGAATAAGGGCAATGTGCGATTTTGACAGGGAGCTTGGCTCTGATGACATGAAGGTAAAGCTGAAAGATAACAAAAGTGAAATTAAACTTATAAGCAAAGGGCTTGGTGAATTTGATTGCGGTTATATTGGAATGACCTATGTTGATAAAAGCCATGAGTCTTTTTACAGGGATTCTGTACTTGAAACAATAAAGCAATATGGTGAAAAAGCAGTTGTTGAAAACATTCTACAGGTTATGGCTGCTGATGATAAAAAGGCTCCGATAATATGCGACCTTTCCGGATTTGGCTGGTATGAGGTTGATACAGAAGAGGATCTGCTAAAAGCTGAAAAAGGGCTGGAGCAGGATTCAAATTTTCAATAATTTTCAGGATTTAGTAATGACATGTAAACTTGTATATTACGGAAACAAAACCCTTTCCAGTGTTGCAAAAGCAGTGGAAAACATAGACGGGGCTATTGCGTCCATAATAGACAGAATGTTTGAAACAATGTACAAGGAATCGGGAATTGGGCTTGCAGCTCCCCAGGTAAACCTGGCAAAAAGAATAATAGTAGTGGATACAGGTGAAGGCCATAATGGTAAAATGGCTCTGGTTAATCCTGTTATTAAGGAGAAGTCGGATTTTACCGAACCTTATGATGAGGGGTGTCTTTCTTTGCCTGGAATACGTTCAGAAGTGATAAGACCTTATAGTATATTATTATCAGGTTATAATCGTGATGGCAAAGAGGTGACATTTGAGGCAGAGGGAATTAACGCAAGGGTTTTACAACACGAGCTGGATCACCTTGATGGCATACTTTTTGTGGACAGGATTGAAAAATACAAAAAAGATGAGTTGAGGAAGGAATTAAAACGAATAAAGAAGATGGGCAGATGATAAAAGTTGGATTTTTTGGAACACCGGATATTGCTTCCTATACCCTGGAAAAATTATGTGAAAAGTTTGAAATAGCATTTCTTGTTGCTCCAGAGGACAGGGAGTGTGGAAGAAACAGAACAGTTCAATATTGTGCTGCAAAAAAAACCGCCTGCTGCATGAACATCCCTGTTCTCCAGCCTGTGTCATTAAAAGATCCCGAGTTTCAGAAAGCTATTGAAGCCTTTAATGCTGATATATTTGTAGTAGTAGCCTATGGAAAGCTGATTCCTGAAAGGGTTTTTTCTCTTCCCAGACTGGGTACAATTAATCTTCATCCATCCCTGCTCCCTGCATATAGAGGAGCTGCGCCTGTGCAGTGGGCTGTTATCAATGGTGAAACAGTAAGTGGCATTACTGTGCAGATGATAAACAGGGAACTTGATGCTGGAGATATAGTTTTACAGGAAAAAATCAATATTAGCAAGGATGCTACATCAGGTGACCTTTATGAAGAAATTCTTCCCCTTGGAGCAGAACTTTTAATTAAAGCAGTGGAGCTTCTGGCATCTGGCAAGGCAAAAAAAATTGAGCAGAACCACGATGATGCAACCTATTGCGGAAAAATAAACAGAGAAATTGCCCGCATAAACTGGACTAAAGAAGTAGAGACAATACACAACCTGGTAAGAGGCCTTAACCCCAAACCTGCTGCATGGACAACATTTAGAAATAAAAATATAAAGCTATGGAAAACAGCTTTGTTTAATGAGGATCCGGAGTACCTGCCTGAACCTGGAGAAATATTTCGGTTTAGGAAAAAGAGGCTGTTGGCAGGAACTGGAAAAGGGATTCTGGAAATTCTTGAAATCCAGCCTGAAAACAGAAAGATTATGGATGGAACAGAATTTATAAATGGCCACAGGATTAATGCAGGAGAAAAATTTGAGTGAGAAAAATGCCATATAGGGATCGCAATATTAATCGGAAAAAAAAACGACGGATAAGTATAGAAGAAAACCCTTCCTTTTATGACGCTGAATCTCTTGTGCTTAAGGAAAAACAAAAAGCCAGGGATTTGCGAAATACCTCCTGGTGGAAGTCCAAAATTTCTGATGGTATATGTTATTATTGCGGGAATGTGTACAAGCCTGCTGAAATTACAATGGATCATAAAATTCCCCTTGCACGGGGAGGGAGATCAGAAAAAAATAATCTTGTTCCAGCATGCAAGGAGTGTAATAATAAAAAAAAATATATGCTCCCTGTTGAATGGGATGAGTATCTTGATAATATTAAAGAAAATAAGGTATAACTGATAAATAAAGGTGGCAGTGGTAGAATTTTAGGGGTCATAGTTTGTCATTCCGGTCGAAGTGATAACGTAGCGCCGGAATCTCCTGAAAAAATCAAGGTTATGAGATTCCTGCATGCGCAGGAATGACATTACTCGCAAAATTAAACTGCTACCAATAAGGGTATTCAATAATTATTTATTTTTTTATTGTAATGCTGTATAGTAGTTGTATATAATTAAAACTGATTCAAAAATTTTTATCCAGGTTAGGGGGCTTTGGCAAATGCCGGAAAGCAGATCTTTTAAAAGCGGCGATATCCTGTTTGTTCAGGGTGGTATTCCTGAGCGTATATATTTTATGATCGAGGGTGAGCTTGAGGTTCTTTCAGCACCGCGTGAATATATTGGTCTTGATGATGGAATAATAATTGATAAATCTGTAAGGGTCTGCACCTTAAAGGGAAAGGCCATGCTTATGGGTTTTTCTGATCTGCTTACCTCTCCTTTTACAAAATCCGTAAGAGCAATCGCACCTTCAAGGATCGTGGAATACCCCTTATCTAATGAGGGCTTTAATGGTATTGCAGAAAGGGATATACCTGGATCAATAAATATGCTTAGGCAGCTTTTTAATCTTTTTTTGCAGTCTCAAAATCAGCTAAAAAAAGTTGTT
>JBBAGC010000075.1:0-8088 GCA_041655115.1 Spirochaetota bacterium
ATTTGCGACTTTGTCAGGTGACAGCTTTGATGATGAGGCAAGTTTTTTTATTCCTTCTATGGATTTTTCTTTTAATCCATAGGAAATTATTTTTTTATAATTCAATGCATCTATAAGGGTTGGTACAGTGCCACCATCTGCCATGCTGGGACCCTGTCTTATTGGTCCTGTTTTAACATTTTTATTATTTACTGTAATTTCTGAATCTCCGCCTATTCCTATAGGTCTGTTTTGTAAAGCCCTTACCAGGGTAGGGGTGCCTCCAAGCTTGACACCGTTTTTTTCAATAAGAGGAGCTCCTGATGAAAAAATTGCAATGTCTGTTGTGGTGCCACCAACATCAAGTATTATTGAGTCTTCAGTAATATTGCTAAGAGCTATAATTCCCATAATACTTGCAGAAGGTCCGGAGAGTATTGATTCAACAGGAAGTTTTCTTGAAAGGGAAAGAGGCATTGTGCCGCCATCTGCCTTGAGAATATGTACCGGGGATTTCATGTTCATTCCCTTGAGGCTTGCTTCAACTGAATCTATAAAATTGTTGTATATACGCCACACAGCAGAGTTGTAATATGCTGTTGCTATTCTTCTTGGGAAACTAAGCTGGCTTGAAAGATGGTGTCCCATTGAAACAAAGTCAGCTTCACCTTCAAGCGCTGAGGCTATTTCTTCCTCCTGACTTTTGTTTCTGGTTGAAAATTTGCAAACAGAGGCAAAGACATTTATTCCTTTTCCTCTGAAAGCTTTGATACCCTCTTCAAGAGCCTTTTTATCAAGAGGTTTAATTACTTTACCCCTGTGATCAACTGAGCCATCTATAATACAGGTAGAATCTCCTATTGCAAAAGATTGGGGATTTATTCCCGGGCCTGATGAAATAAAGAGTCCGGTTTTTTCAATACGACCTTCAATTATTGCATTGGTTGAAAGGGTTGTGCTTAAATTTATATTTTTTATTTTTGTTCGGTCAATCCCGGCTGTTACTTCATTGAGAGCCTCATTTATTGAGTTAAGCAGGTTTTTCCCATCGGTTTTTGCTTTAAATGTTGCTATAACGCCTGAAGAGTCAACTATTGCAGCATCAGTATGCGTGCCGCCAATGTCTATACCTAAGAACATGCTCCCCCCTGGCTGAAGTAATTTTAATTATCCGGCAGAAACCGCGATTTTTATATCAGCTATATTAAACTCTATCGTTTAAAATTATAAATGTCAAGGAAAAGTGAGTTTTTTTAATTGAGCAGGGTTTTTTATTGAAATAAGCAATAGCAATTTATTCTTCATTGATGCCTTGCGATTTTTCAGAGTTTTTAATAAATGCAGAAATAGAGGTTTTTATTTTATTAAAGCGAATTAAGGCATGTGCAGTAATTTCATCAACCATGGATTTGAACCTGGTGATAATTGCAAAGTATGATTTTTTAAAATCTGAGAAAAAACTTTTGAATTTATTTTTAACAGAATCTGAATTAACAGTGCTATTAGTCAGTAAAGATGGAATATAGTTTTCACCTGGGGCATAATCCGGGTTTACTGGTTTATTTTCAGGCCTTATTGGTTCTGTATAAGGTCTAATCTTTTTTTTGTCACCCTTGATTGCCTTTGGCAGTACAACAATATCATTTACAATAAAATTTTTAATGGTTTTGGATTCTGCTTTTACTGTTTTAATTTTTTTCTCTATGGTTTTTTTTGTATTTGTAAGGGCAGATTTTGAAACATTTTTTCCAGATGATTTTGTGTTTTTGCTTTTAGCAGTTGTCAGGGCTGGGGTTGAAGTAACTTTTGCTGTAAAGCTGTTTATATTACCCTTTGTAATAAGAAATCTTGGTATTTCAAAATTATGTTTAAAGGGAATTTTAGCTTTTTGAGGAATAATGGTAAAGGCATATTTGTATCCTGCTTTTTTTAGCTCATCAATTGCCTGTTGAGATTTTACACCAAAGGGATAGATAAAAGTATCAACCTCTATGTCAAGTTTTTCCTGGAGTCTTTTTTTTGGAAGATATATTTCCCTTTTGAACTGTGCCTGGGATTCATTCCAGGCTTTTTCACTTACATAAAGGTGGTTATATCCATGGGCTGCAACATAGCATCCTTCGTCAGAAAGCTCTTTGAGCTGCTCCCATGTAAGTGCATAGGCTGTTTTTCCTATAATAGCAGGATAAATGCCAAGTACCGGTTTAATGCCCATGGGTTTAAGTATATTAAAAAAAGCAGGATGTGCACTTTTATTTCCATCATCAATTGTAACCAGTATGTTTTTGTCACCTTTTACAATTCCGCTTTTTATGTCTGGCATGGATATAAAGTTAAATCCGCCAGCTTTTAAAGCTTCAAGCTGTTCCTTAAATACTTTTTCAGTAAGGGAATAGGGATCTTTTCTATCAAGAAAAGCATGGTAACAAAGAACATAAACCCTGGTATCAGAAGGCTCTGTGTTGCTGGAGCCTTGAAGTAATAAAAAGATAAAAATAAAAAAAATGGATGTTGCTGCTTTTTTTTTCATTCTATGATAGTTCTTTATCAACTTCGGATTTTATCTGTTTTTTTCGTTCTTCAATTGTATCCTTGTAGCTTCTGTTTATTAACAGTAAATTTTTTTCATACATCTCAACATATTTTTCTGTATCAGGAAGAATATAGTTTTTGATCAGGGTTTGTTCTGCCCATTTTTTCTTTTTACCGTAATAGTTTATATTCCACTCAATAATTGTTTTAAGTCTAAAAATTTTTTCATAAAAAGATTCAATCTGGTTATAGTCATATTTTGCAAGCAAAGCCCGCAGATCTTTGCTTTTTGCATCAAGTTCCTTGTCAGAATAATTGCCTGCAACATAAATATAATCAAGCTTAAGGTCAGGATCAAAGCCATAGCTGAATCCTGAAACTGCAGTTGCTTTTTCCAGCAAAACAAGCTCTTCCGCATTGTAGTATTTGCTTTCTTTTTTTGTAATTTTATGCCACAGGCTGCACTGGGTAAGCATAAAGGGGAGCAGCAGAATAATTAATATCTTAAGTCTCATTTAAGTCTCCTGAATTATAAAATATCCTTATACTTTATTAAAGAACCTTTTTTTATGTCAACAACTGCTTTTTTTCCTGTAATATTATAAAATTCAGAAACAGGAATTCCTGTGCCAGGCCTTAGCGGAACCAAATCTTCTTCAGCAATAATGCTTCCTGTTGTAATGTTATTAGCAGCAAAAAGGCTTCTTCGTGCTCCTTTTGCAGTTTCAACTTCCCTTCCTTTTGGTGCAATTTCACCAGTGCCTTTTAATTCAATTACATTGTTTACACTATTTATCATTGTGGCAAATTCATCAGGTGTAACAGATACATCTTTGTCAGGACAGTCCTGATTCTGATCCAGCTTAAAGTGCTTTTCAAATACATTAGCACCAAGGGCAGCTGCAATAAGGGCAGATTCAATACCTCTGCCATGATCTGATATGCCTACTGGAATTTTAAACTGATCTTTAAGGGAAACTATCCTTTGAAGATTGGCTTCATGCGCCTCAAGGGGATATAGAGAAACGCAGTGAAGCAGAATAATATTATTGGCACCATGGCTTGAAAGTATGGAAATGGCTTTTGCAATTTCATCTTCATTAGCCATGCCTGTTGACAGTATTACAGGTTTTTTTGTTGAGCCTGTTTTCTTTAAAAGAGGAATATTTGTTATTTCAGAAGAGGCTATCTTGTACATGGCTGTTCCAATGTTTTCCAGCATATTTAGAGAGGGTATGTCAAAGGGAGCTGAAAAAAATATTAGCCCCTTTTCCTCTGAAAGTTTTTTCAGGGATGTTAACTGTTCCTTTGAAAAAACAAAATTTTTGAAAAAATCTATAATGGTGTAATCAGGAGATTCATTCTTCCCATTTTCTATAAGATCTTTAGTAAAGGGTGAGTTCATTAGCTCTGGAACAAATGTTTGAAACTTTACAGCATGGGCTCCACATTGTGCAGCAGCAAGGATCATTTTTTCTGCAGTTTGAAAGCTTCCATTATGATTAAGGCCTATTTCAGCAATAAAAAAAGGATTTGTCTTTTTGATTATTTCCCAGGTTTTCATATTGGTATCAGCTATTGTTTTATTTTTAGCACAAATTTTTAACGCAATAAAGCCAGAAGTCTTTACTATTATCAAGACATTTTTAAATGTTTGACATGGGTGCCGAGTTATATTAATATTATTTTTTTAATCAGCCTTATTTTAGATCAGGGGAATCAAAATGATAGACAAAAAGTATATAATTGCTATTGATTTGGGAACAACTGGGAACAGGGTTTTTTGTTTTGATTTAAAAGGGAAACCTCTTGCAAGTACATATAGTGAGTTTACTCAAATTTTTCCTAAACCCGGCTGGGTTGAGCATGATGCAGAGGAGATCCGTGATAATATTTATAAGCTAATAAAGCAGACTATAAAAAAGGGAAGGCTTAACCCGGAAATGGCAGTATCAATAGGCATTGCCAATCAAAGAGAAACAGCTGTATTGTGGGATGCTGCAACAGGCAAACCGGTTTATAATGCAATAGTGTGGCAATGTCGCAGAACAACGAATATATGTAATCAGTTAAAAGAATCCGGGTATGAAAATAAATTCAGGGAAACAACAGGGCTTGTTGTGGACGCTTATTTTTCCGGTACAAAAATCAAGTGGATTATGGATAATGTTATTGAGGCAAAAAATCTTTCAAAAAAAGGAGCCCTCCGCTTTGGTACAATTGACACATGGCTGTTATGGAACCTGACACAGGGGAAGGAGCATAAAACCGATTTTACAAATGCTTCACGTACCCTTATCTTCGACATTAAAGCAAAAGTCTGGTCAAAGGAGCTTTGTGAAATATTAGATATACCCCTTAATATACTTCCCCAGGTGCTTCCATCAGCATCAATTTTTGGTAAAACATCAAATGTACCAGGCCTGCCGGATGGAATCCCAATAGGCGGTATTGCAGGGGATCAGCAGGCAGCAATGGTGGGGCAAAATTGCGTATTCCCCGGAAGGGCGAAAAACACCTATGGCACAGGGTGCTTTATGCTGGTCAATAATGGAGATGATTTTTTGATTTCAAAAAATGGCCTTCTCACTACCCTTACTCCTGACAATCAGGGCGAGCCTGTTTATGCTCTTGAAGGTTCGGTTTTTGTTGGAGGTGCTGTGATACAGTGGCTCCGTGATTATATGAATTTTTTTGATCATGCTGTTGAATCAGAGGGAATTGCCTCTTCACAATTTAACGAAGAGGATGAGGTGGTGTTTGTTCCTGCTTTTGTGGGTCTTGGTGCACCCTACTGGAAAATGGATGCACGCGGGGCTATTTTTGGCATAACAAGGGGTACTACAAAGGGGCAGATCGTAAGGGCTGCGCTTAAAGCAATTGCCTTTCAGTCCATGGATGTTATAAGCGCAATGAAACAGGATACAGGACGCGAAATAAATGATTTGAGAGTTGATGGTGGCGCTACAGAAAATAAATTTCTTATGCAGTTTCAGTCAGATATTCTGGGCATACCTGTTCTTCTTCCTGAAATCAGTGAGTCAACCGCACTTGGTGCTGCATATCTTGCAGGCCTTTCAACAGGGGTTTACTCATCAATTGAAGAGGTGGCAGTTGGGAACAGGTTGACCAGGCGATTCGAGCCTGTGATGAATATTCTGGAGCGGGAAAGGCAGATAAATTTGTGGGGCGATGCTGTGAGGCGTCTGCTTTAAATCGGGAATACTTAAACTATAAATAATTATTAAAATAAAGGAGGAGATATGGCAAGAGTTTTACTTGGCGAAATGCTTGTAGAAAATGGTATTATAACAGAGGAGCAGATGAACAAAGCTCTGGAAATTCAAAAAACAGAGGGTGGCTTAATAGGCATAATACTTGTTTCTCAGGGAGTTATTACAGAGCAAAAGCTTGTTGAGTATCTGGCACTTCAGGCAAAGATGGTTGCAAGTTCAGAATAAAGAGGAAACAGGATCAGGGAAAATTTAATTTTTTTGATCCTGTTTATCAGCTTTTATTTTATTTCAAAAAGCCAGTTATGGCTGTCTTTAACTTCACCCTTTTGAATTCCAGTAAAAGCTTCATATAAAGAAGTAATGACCGGGCCTGCTTCGTTTTCTTTGTGAAAGGTATAGTCTTTACCATTATAATGAATCAGGTGAACAGGTGTAACTACAGCAGCTGTTCCTACTGCACCTACTTCATCAAATTCAGCTATTTCTTCTATATTTATTTGCCTTTTTTCTACTTTCATTCCTTTGTCACGGGCAACTGTTGCAAGGCTGTCGTTTGTTATACTCTGCAAAATGCTGTTTGATACAGGGGTAATGTATGTGTTTCCTTTAATTGCAATAAAATTGGATGTGCTGAATTCATCAATATATTTTTTTTCCTTTGAATCAAGGTAAAGCACTACAGGGTATCCTAAATCTTTCCCGTATTGTCCACCTGAAAGGCCGGCTGCATAATTACCACCTACCTTGCAGTCTCCAACACCATTTGGCGCTGCACGGTCAAAGTCTGTAACAACAAGCGCTTTTACTGGTGTTAGCCCTCCTTTATAATAGGGGCCTACAGGAGTAACAAAGATTATAAACATATATTCATCAGCCGGCCCCAGACCAACCTTTGCACCTGTGCCTATAACAAGGGGTCTTATATAAAGGCTTGCTCCTGTTCCATATGGAGGAACAAATTTTTTATTTGCCAAAACTACTTTGTTTACAGCATCAAGAAACATCTTCTCCGGGATTTCCGGCATAAATATTCTTCGTGATGTTTTTTGCAGCCTTTTGGAATTTGCCTCTGGCCTGAAAACCACAATTCTTCCATCCTTTGTTTCAAAGGCCTTCATTCCTTCAAATGCCTCCTGTCCGTAATGTAAACATGAAGCTGCTATGTGCATTGGAATGTATTCATCCCTGGTTAGCTCTTCCTTTGACCATTTGCCATTGCTGTATAGATACCTGATGTTAAAATCTGTTTTAACATATCCAAAAGGAAGATTAGCCCAGTCAATGTCAGCTGTTTTAGTATTCATATTACAACTCCAGATAATTCTGATGATATATTCAGTAAATTTTGTGTTTCAATTTGTTCAAGAATTATTTTATGTTTTTTGGTTAAATTCAGGTTTTAAAAGATAAATTTTTTTATTACCTGGCAGTTTATTAAATTAAGGTATCTGAATTAATAAATATTTATAAAATTTCTTGACTAAACCGCCTTCTTTTATTGATGTTCTTATTGGTTCTATTTGAGAATAAAAATGTATAAGATTAGGCAATAATTTACAATTAAATAAGAGGTATGAAGTAATGTCGAAGAAAACTGATATAAAAAGTGCTGAAGGAAAGCTTGGAATCCTTATTCCCGGGTTAGGTGCAGTAAGCACTACATTTATTGCAGGGGTGTTTCTTGTAAGAAAGGGGCTTAGCAAGCCTATAGGAGCACTTACCCAAATGGGAAGAATAAAGGTGGGTAAGGGAGAACAGGCAAAGGATGTTAAAATTAAGGATTTTGTACCTCTTGCCTCATTGAATGATATAGAGTTCGGTGGCTGGGATATTTTTGAGGATAATGTCTTTGAGGCAGCAAGCAATGCCCAGGTATTGACAAAGGATGATTTGGTTGCTATTAAGGATGAGCTGGAAAGCATTAAACCCTGGAAAGCTGTTTTTGATCAAAAGTATGTAAAGAAATTACATGGCACATGGGTTAAGGAAGCTCCCAATCACTGGGAAATGGTTCAAAAAGTAAAAGACGATATTAATAAATTTAAAGAAGAAAAAAAATTATCCAGAATGGTTATGGTATGGTGTGGAAGTACAGAAATACACCAGGAAATTGTGCCAGGCGTGCATGATACTCTTGAAAACTTTGAAAAAGCTTTAAAGGAAAATCATCCTGCAATTGCACCAAGTATGATTTATGCCTATGCAGCCCTTGATATGGCTATTCCCTATGCTAATGGTGCTCCAAACCTGTGTAATGATATTCCTGCATTCTGGGAGCTTGCTGAAAAGAAAAAAGTACCCATGGGTGGAAAGGATTTTAAATCAGGACAAACTCTTATGA
>JBBAGC010000076.1:0-8081 GCA_041655115.1 Spirochaetota bacterium
TCCATAACCTCAGACCAGGCGAACGTTAAGGAGCGCAGCGAATGACGCTGGTGGATTTTGCTATGAGAGTCTTTTTATTTCAGCTATAATTTCATCAATTACATCAATATTATAAATACTTTTTTTCCCTGATGAGCTTTTAGCTGAATAAACAAAAAATACTTTTCCATTAAAATCATTTTTAAATTTATCATGGTTTGTTTTATGCATTTCTATCCATTGATATTGATTAAGTGATTGGCCTGAAGTAATTGGCTTTATTTGTATTCCAATAAAACTATCTTTAACTTTAATAAAAAAATCAACGCTATATGTTCTATCCCATTTATCTGGTGCAGGTTCTATCTTCATTCCAACTGCAGATTCTAAATGACCATAAATTGTTTCAATTTCAGTTTTATAGCCTTCATATGTTCTATTTATAATAAGATTATATACATAATCAATGCATTCATCTTCGGTTATTGATTCTAATTCGTTTTGTATAACTTCTGTTAATTTTATATATAAGGTTTTCCCTAGTTCGATTAAATATTCTCTTGTTATTCTGATTCCTGCTCTTTTTTTCTGAATTGCATTTGCAAAGTAAAAATTTTCCCATTCTTCATATTTTGATGGAGCACAGGTTCGTATTAATTCTGACATTGGTCCAACACTATGTGCCTTATTTAACCCCCATCTATTTAATCCATAGTTTAAAAGAGTTTCCCGTTTAAACTTTAAATTCTTACCTTCATGACCTGAAATCCATTCTTTTTTCATTGTCACCTGCCGTTACTTGAAGAATATTAGCATAATTTGATTAAATTAAAAAATTATGAAATATTTTATTTTTAAGCAATTTGTTTTATTTAGCTTAGGATTTAAAATCTCAATATTTCTAATTACCTTGGTAAACTCCTGCTTTTGATTAATCTGATATTACTTATGAATTTTCATTTTCAAGTTTTATAAACTTTTCTTTATTTTTATAAGAATAATCTTTGATTGCAGTAGCAAAACCATTTTTTATTAAGTGTGCGTTTAAAAATGTTTTATTTTTTAAGTATAGATAAGCCATCAAGTTATTTTTATCATCGTGTTTAGTTTCATCGTATCTCAGGAAAACTTTTTGTCCTTTTGTTTTAAGATGTAAAAATTCAATAGCCTTACTATTTGTTTCTTTTTTTTCTTTAACACCAATAAGCCGGACAATTAAATTATTATTTAATTTTACTAATTCCGGGCTTATTATTTCTTTTATCGAAAAGTAGTCTTCTCTTTTGGTTGAACTATTTTGGTCTATTTTTGAACCATATTGTAGCTTTTTAGGGTCAGTTTTTTTGTCAAGTTTATGGAAGTCTTTAAAAATGTATGGTAATTTTTCAATTTCACTTTTAAAATTAATCTTTAATTTTTCCTGTTTTAAAAACTTATAATCTGAATTAAAAATATCACCTTGATTTACTTCAAGTTTTTTCTCAATAAATGGGATAAAGTCGGGGTTTATTTCATAACCAACTGAATTTCGGTTTAAATTTTTTGCAGCAAGTGAAGTAGTTCCGCTTCCAAGAAACGGGTCAAGAACAGTATCTCCAACAAATGAAAACATTTTTATTAATCTTTTAGGTAATTCTTCGGGAAATACTGCAATATGCCCATCTTGTCTTGCGCCACCAAAATTCCAATGACCGTCAAAATAGGTTTTCCATTCTTCTTTGGTCATTTTGGATTGTTCTTTAAGTTCTTTATCAGGTTTTACAGGTGTGCCAAGTTTTTTAAATAATAAAATAAATTCATAATCAATTGAAAGAATACCATTTCTTGGTGTTGGGTAACTCCCCATTAAAGAAGCTCCACCTGTTGTATTTGAGGTTGTCTTTTTTTGCCAGATAATAGCACCCATATAATCAAATCCAATAGCTTCGCAGAATTTAATTATTTCTGTTCTGATGGGAATAACTTTATATCTGCCATAATAAACAGCTCTGGCAAATTGATCGCCTATATTAACACATAAACGACATCCATTGTTCAAAACTCTGTAACTTTCTTTCCAGACTAGGTTTAAGTTATTAATATATTCTTCATAACTGTCATTATATCCGATTTGATTTTTTGTTCCATAATCTTTCAATTGCCAGTAAGGTGGTGAAGTGATAATTAAATCAATAGATTTATCTTCCAGTTCAGCCATTTTACGGCTATCTCCGTTTATAATTCTATGTTTCGTTTTAAAATTCATTTTTATCCTTAATTTAAATATATCAGGTTATTTTTTATTAATGAAATTTATTCTGTATAGTTTTCTCAGATTGCATTTAATCAATAATATCTAATAACTATCTTTATGTCAACAAATGTTTAGCTGTTTTGTTTAAATATCTATGCCTATAAACTGCCTTACAAGCACTCCTATTAAAAATGTAATAGCAGATACACCCAGGCTTATTACTGTCATTTCTATGAATCTTACTTTGAAATTAAGATCCTTTGCAACAGAAATATAGTAGTTAAAAAAGAATATTATTGCAATTCCAATTGCCAGTGTTGCGCCAAGTGCTATCATGAATTGATCAAGCAGGAGATAAGGGAGTATTAAAAAAATAACAGTTATTATATAGGCAGTGCCAGTGTAAATGGATGATTTAAAAGCCTTTTCCTCTTCACCTTCTGAACGCTGGGACAGGTATTCGCTTGATGCCATTGAGAAGGATGCAGCTATTCCTGTAATAAGCCCTGTAGCAGCAATAATTTTTGTGTTTTGTAAAGCAAATGTAAATCCGGCAAGTGCACCTGTAAGTTCAACAAGGGCATCATTTAGCCCAAGAACAATAGAGCCAATATAATCGAGCCTTTCTTCTTTAATTAAGGCAATAAGCTGTTGTTCGTGCTGATCTTCTTCTATTGCTATTTTTGCAGCATCCTTTATATATTCTGCAATGGCTTCATAATTAATTTTAGCTGATTCCTCACCTTTTTCCATGAGTTTAATTCCAAAGGTAAGCCCGAATATACGGGCAATCCAGAAGAATTTTTTTATTTGCCACTTGGAGGGTTCTACTTCAATACCTGTATGTTTTTTCCAGATTTCATAATGGCGCTTTTCATCTGCCCCTATTTTGCGAAGTATTTTGCTGTTGTTCTTGTCTTTAATTGAATCAGCAAGGCGAGTGTATATATGATACTCTGTTATTTCATTTTTTTGAGCTTTTAAAATCTGTTTAAATATTTGAGGAGGAAGTGTTTTATTTGTCATAATCTGCCTGTTTTATAAATAATTTTTTTTTATGATATTGGGAATATTTAAGGGGTCAATAGTTTTTTTGTCTGTAGTCTGGTTTATAAGCTGTCAATCATTAGCTGTTCCTTTCCCATATCTTTATTACTGCACAAAAGATCCTGCATTTTCCTCATTCCCTCTTCTGAACCCATGGCGAATATTTCGTCATTAAGGCGCAGCTCAAAGGAAGTATGATATACATAGCGCTCTGTACTGTTTCTTATTACAATAAAAATGGTTACACCCTTAGGCAGGGAATATTTTTCAGTGGTGCTTTTTGCGTATTCGTTGCATGTGATTTTAAGCCATTTGAGGCTTTGTTTTTCAGTTGAAAATACATCTTTGAGTTTTGACAGGAAGCCGTCCCAGGAGAAGTTTTCTTCCTCTTTGCTTCTGGTTCCAAAGGCCAGCTTTATGTTCTCTTCTTTTATAATTTCAGCAAGCTCCTCATTTGCTTTTTCATTGAGAACTGTATACAGGTTTCCTATACCATAGGTTTCCTTTAAAAAGCGGCAGAAAATAACATTTACCTCATTATTATCAGTAGTTGCAAGTGCTGATGTGAAGTTTTCTATTTCAACTCCTGTGTATGTGAGAGAGTCAAGGGCATTCCCTTCAATACAGAGAAATCCTTTTTGTCTGGCTATGCGACAGTTTCTGCTATTTGAGTCAACAAACAGAATATCAGTGCTGTTGTTGCGCCACTTTTCTGCAACCATGAGGGAAATTTCATTTACACCTAAAATAACAAGGCTCCTGTCTCCCTTTATTAGAATGTTTAGTTTATGGGCAACCCATTTTGCAGAAAGCCCCTGTGTAAGAACAGTTATTGATATAAGCATGAATATTAATATCTCTATGGTATAGGCCTTTTCTATGCCAGCAGCCTCAAGTTGAAGTGCAGCTATTGAAGCAACTGACAAGGCAATTATTCCTCTTGGTCCAAGCCATGACATGAATAATTTTTCTTTTGCAGAGAAATCCTCTTTTGCTGTGCTTAAAAAAATTATTGGAAACCTGGCTAATATTATAATTGCAATTATTATTAAGCCCTCAAGCAGGTACTGGCTAATGTGTTTAATTTCAAAATTAGCTGAAAGAATAACAAAGAGGATAGATGTTATAATGCGCGTAACCTGATCTTTAAAGTTAAGTATTTTTTCTTTTGACCTGTATTCCATTGTGCTTAGCACAAGCCCCATAACAACAACAGTAAGGAGCCCTGAGTCGGGCAATAACAGCTCTGAGCAGACAAAGGCAAGCAGCAAAGAGCCCAGAATGAAAAAGCTGTTTGCTGAGGATGGAATAATAGATGTGCGACTTAAAAGGTATTTAGCCATAAAACCAAATGCAAGGCCAAATAATGTGCCTGCCATGATAGAAGCAGCAAATCCTGCTATTGAAAGGCTTATTGCATGGCTTGTAAGAATAAACTTGAGTATTACAATAACCAGAATAGCTCCCACAGCATCAATAAGAACAGATTCGCCATTTAAAAAGTTTTTAACCTTGCTGCTGAGTGTTATGTGTCGTATTACAGGCTTTATAACAGTGGGGCCTGTTACAATTATTAGTGAACCAAAAATAATTGAAATTTCCCAGGGCAGATCAGCTATATACCTTGCAGAAGCAAAGCCAATTGGAACCAGTATTATAATTGAGAGTGAAATATCCTTGAAAAGCACGGATTTTAAGGATGTTATCTGCTTTATATTAAGAGAAAGACCGCCTTCAAAGAGTATTATGGTTACAAAGATTGTTATCATTATACTTAGACCTTCTCCAAGTGAAGCTGGATGAAGCAGTCCCAGTACACTGGGTCCAAATATTATGCCCATTGCAAAGTAGAAAAGTATTCCAGGCATTTCAAATTTATCAGAAAGGACAATGCCTGCTGATCCTAACACTATGCTTAAAATTACTGTTTGAATGAGAGGGCCTTCAATCATATCTTAACCTGTTTGTAATAATTGATTTTATCTGCACTGTGTTTTTTAACAATTTATTTTTATTATAATAATAACTTGCCTTACTTATGGTCAAGCTAAAATATTTAACTGAATTGGCAGGGTTAAGAAGAGTTTTGTTTTTTTCACTGTTTGATTTGAAACTGGTATTTTATTTTTGTATATTTATAATTTTAAGGTAGATATTTGTTTATTACTTGAATTAATTTTAAATTTGCCTTTAAGAATATTTGAGGGCTTTATTAAGGAGTATAATATGGAATTTAATTTGAGTGCAGTATCTTTTTTGTCAGAGAAAAATTTTCTGTCTATTGAAGAGGCTAAGGTTTATGATGTGGTTATAATAGGAGGTGGCCCTGCTGGCTTAACTGCTGCTGTTTATTGCATGCGAAAGGGCGTAAGCACTGCGATTATTATAAAGGACATAGGCGGACAGGTTGCTGATACAGCTGCTGTGGAAAATTACCTTGGCTATAAATATATAAACGGTGTTGAGCTTGTGGAAAAATTCAAAGAGCAGGTACAACAGTTTTCAATAGCCTATGAAGAGGGGCGAAGCGTTGTTTCTTTGTCAGATGATGATATAAAAAAGGTTGTACTTGACAATGGTAAGGTGGTTCAGGGAAAAACCGTTATAATTGCTTCAGGGAAAACCTGGAGGAAGCTTAATGTTCCAGGAGAGGACAGGCTTGTTGGCAGAGGTGTGGCCTATTGCGCTATTTGTGATGCACCTCTTTTTGCAGGAAAAATCGCTATAGTTGCAGGTGGAGGAAATTCCGGTATTGAGGCTGCATTAGACCTGGCTGCAATTGCATCAAAGGTTGTTGTTGTACAGAATCTTGAAAATTTAACTGCTGATAAAATATTAATTGAAAAGCTTTCAAAGTTTACCAATGTTGAATATGTTTTTAAAAGCCATGTTTTGGAAATTGAAGGGGATGAAAAAGTAACAGGTGTTGTTGTTGAAAATATTCAGACAAAAGAGAAAACCAGCATTGTTGCTGATGGAATATTTATTTCAATAGGACTTGACCCAAACAGTGATTTTGTTAAAGGGGTTGTGGATATGAACAGGTTTAATGAAATAAACACAGACAGCTTTTGCAGAACAAGTGTGGAAGGTATCTTTGCTGCTGGTGATGTTACATCTGTTCCTTTTAAACAGATTATTATTGCTGGAGGTGAAGGCTCAAAAGCCGCGCTTTCCGCATGTGAATACATTATGAAAAAGGATTAAAACAGGAGGATTTATATGGCTCTATTTGAAGCAAAGATTCAGGAACAATTAAAAAATATTCTTGGTAACATGAAAAATGAGGTAAAAATAGTTTATTTCACACAGGAGATTGAGTGCACCCTGTGTCATGACACAAGGAGTTTTGTTCAGGAAATAGCTTCCTTAAATGACAAGCTTTCAGTAAAGGTTTATGATTTGGTTTTGGATAAGGAAAAGGCTCAGCTTTATGGAGTTGATAAAATTCCCGCGATTGTTCTTCTTGATAAGGATGGAAAGGATTATGGGATTAAATTTTACGGGCTTCCTGGAGGGTATGAAATTAATTCTTTTTTAGGCACACTTCTTGAGGTATCAGGGCATAAGGAAGCTCTTCCTGGTGATATTTTAAAGCGAATCAAGGCTGTGGACAAGGATGTGCATATACAGGTTTTTGTGAGCCTGGGATGTCCCCATTGTCCTGATGCTGTATCAGTCGCGCACAGGCTTGCCCTGGAAAATCCCAGGATTAAAGCAGACATGGTTGACTCAAATAATTTTGTTCCTATGGCTCAAAAATACAATGTTACAGGTGTGCCTAAAATTATTTTTAATGACAGATATGAACTTGTGGGTGCACACCCATTGAATACTTTCCTTGATGTTATTGAAAAACTTTAAAAAGGTTTAATCAATATAAAATTCGGATTGATTAAAAGGAATGCTTAAAATAGAAACAGATACCCCTGTAAGGGAACATATTAAATTTCTTGCTTTTACAGGGGTGCTTGTTTTTACAGCTGCCCTGAGTGCGGGGAATTTAAGCTATGAATGGCACTGGAACAGAATACCCGGATATATTATAAGTGTGCAAAATGGATCAGTTATACCCGGACCTCTTTTAAAGGGGCTTTGGGTAACAATTAAAATTTCCATTTTAAGCATGATTTTTGCCTTTATAATTGCTATTGTTACTGCCTTCTTTCGTCTTTCCAGTTCATTTACTTCCAGGTTTGTTTCCTACTGGTATATTGAAACAATAAGAAATACTCCCCTGTTAATTCAGATATTTTTTATGTATTTTGTTGTTGCTCCTATTCTTGGTATCAATGCTTTTTTTTCAGCTGTAATTGCCTTGTCGCTTTTTGAGGGTGCCTATGCTTCTGAAATTTTCAGGGCTGGTGTTTTATCAATTAGGAAAGGCCAGTGGGAGGCTGCATCCAGCCTTGGTTTAACCTGGGTTCAGTCGTATAGATATGTTATACTGCCCCAGGCTTTTCGCAGAGTACTTCCTCCACTTACTGGACAGGGTGTTTCCTTAATCAAGGATACTGCTTTGGTAAGTACGGTTTCTATTTTTGATTTAACAATGGAGGGGCAAAGAATAGTTTCTGAAACATTTTTAACATTTGAGGTATGGTTTACTGTTGCTTTTATATATATTATAATGACAGGTTCACTCTCAATGTTTTCAGCATGGCTGGGAAAACGGTATTCTGTGAGTTGAGCCGTAAAATTAGGGAAATGGAGAATATTATGAAAAAATTTTTACTGATTTTTATTACAATTTTATCATCTTTTATGCTTTTTATTGCATGTAATAAAAAGCATTCATCTGGCATGCTTTTGGATGATATTC
>JBBAGC010000077.1:0-8062 GCA_041655115.1 Spirochaetota bacterium
TCCCATTTCACTTATGATTTTAAGTCCATCAGCATCTGTGTATTGTTCTGGATCAATTTTTAAAAGAGAGTTAATGGCTGCAATTCCAATTGATGCTTTTTCTGTGTTTTTATCATCACACAAAGCAGCAAGTTCCAGGGCTGTCATATCTGTTAAGGGCATATCAGAATTATCGTGGCTGCATCTGCCCTGAGCCATGGTTGAAGCAAGGCCGCATTTACGACTCACCACTGCTGTCCAGTGTAGTCCTCTTCGCACCTCCTGAACAGGCGAGTCCTCTTTAATGCTATTAATTATGCTTGATAAAATTTTCATATAATGTCTTTTGTGATTTATAAAAATTAATTTATTCTATAAATAAATGTCAGACTTTTGAGCTAAATTAAAAAAATCGGCAATTGATTCTATATATGTAAATATTTAATATGCTTTATAAGACATATATGTTCCGTGAAACATATATGTCAATAGTTTTTTAATTAAATATTATTTTCCCGGGTTTATTTTGTTTGAATTAATTAGTTTTTGATGAATAATTCACTATTTTCAATGTTATATTATTCTTTTATCTTCCTTATTTAAAACCTTAATTTCCTTTCTTTAATTTGACGAGTTCATGAACATTTAGTACAATTTTTGTAATTAGATGATTTTCAAAATCTAATTGTTCAGTTAATCCTGTGTACATGGTGTTCTTCTATTTTTTTATTTAGCGGTAAAATAACAGGTACATTGTGTCACATGGTTCAATTAATTTCTTAAATTATTCGTGATTACTCACCAGGAACAAATTAAGTTAAATGGAGAGCTGTTATGTGGAAAAAAACCGACCTTAAAGAGATGCTGGATAACCAGAGAGTCTTTTTTTCAACAGGAAGAACCAGAGATGTAAATAACAGACTCAAATATTTAAAAAAACTGAAAGAATCTATTAAAAATCATGAGAATGAAATTAGCCAGGCGCTTTCAAAGGATTTTGGAAAAGCCCCCTTTGAAACATATATGTCCGAGATTGGAACTGTGCTGGTTGAACTGGGGCATATTATACGTCATCTGAAAAAATGGTCCAAGCCTCGGAGGGGAAAAACCCCAATAACCCATCTGCCTGGAAAATCTAAAATCTTTGCTGAACCCTATGGCACTGTTCTTGTAATTTCCCCGTGGAATTATCCATTTAATCTTGCCATGGTTCCTGTAATGGGCGCCTTGTCAGCGGGGAATACGGTTTTTCTTAAAACCGCAAGTGAAACACCAGAAACAGCAATGGTTCTTGAAAAAATATTATCCGGGGTCTTCCCTCCTGAATGGGTTACTGTGCTAAGGGGGAGAGAGGTGAAAGACTTTGTTCTGGATTTCAGGTATGATTATATTTTTTTTACAGGGAGCCCCTATGTGGGGAGAATGGTTATGGAAAAGGCTGCAAAATACCTTACCCCTGTTACACTTGAGCTTGGTGGCAAAAGCCCCTGTATAGTAATGGCAGATGCTGATATGGCTCTGGCTGCAAAGAGGATTGCCTGGGGCAAGTTTTTTAATAGCGGTCAGACCTGTATTGCCCCTGATTATATCCTGATTGAGGAAAAAGCGAAAGCTGCTTTTTTTGCAGAGACAGAAAAGGCGATTGAAAAATTATATGGCGCCAATCCTGAAACAAGCCCCGATTTTGCCCGCATAATAAATGATAAACACTGGAAAAGGATTGAACAGTTTCTTCATAAAGGAAAAATTATCACAGGAGGCAGATCTGATGCGGGGAGGAGATATATTGAGCCTGCAGTTATTGACGGCATTTCACCTGATGATACTGTGATGCAGGAGGAGGTTTTTGGACCTGTACTTCCGGTTATTACTGTTCAATCAATTGATGAAGCTGTTAGGTTTGTCAATGAAAGGGAAAAACCTCTTGCCCTTTATCTTTTTACAAAGAACAACGATGTTGTTAAAAAAGTTATTGGTGAGACTTCATATGGGGGAGGTTGCATCAACGATACCCTGATGCATTTTGCTAATGGCCATATACCCTTTGGCGGTGTTGGCAACAGCGGTATGGGGTCTTATCACGGTAAATTGAATTTTGATACATTTACCCATTATAAAAGCGTTTATTATGGGACAGCAAAAATTTTTGATAATCCATTTAGATACGCCCCTTACACAGATTTTGCAGCAAGGATTATCAAACTGTTTATGAGGTAGCTGTGATCTGTTTTATCATTTTTCAGGAATAAATGATAAAACTGTCTCACCTGTTAAATCACAGGTTTTAAAAAAACGTTGTTATTATGCCAATCCCCGCTTTTTTGCCATAAGAGTCATTTGTTCGCGTGTACTGGCAGGCACAGTTCTTTTTTTATCCTCAGGTTTTTCAACTAACGTTATTGCTGAAACCGGGCATTTGGCAGAGCATAAACCGCAGCCTATACACCTTTTTAAATCTACCTGTGCTATGCCTGTTTCAACTGCACTTATAGCTTCCATTGGACATATTTCTTCACAGTCATTGCATCCTATGCAGGCAGATTCATCTACTGTAACATAATAATTAGAGAAAACAAGTTCAGCAGGTGCTGGAAATTTTTTTACAGCACCAAGTACAGCACAGCAGTCACCGCAGCAGTTGCACATCCCAGAGGGGTTTTGTGAAGTTGCAGGCTGTGTTACAAGCCCTGATTCCTGTGCAGCCCTGAGTATGCTCACAGCTTCATCAAAGTCAATTCTGCGACCTATTTTGTTTTCTATATAATACTCAGCCATTGAGCCAAACATGTAACATGTTTCAAGAGCCCTGTCACATGCAGTGCCTGTAGTTTGTGCTTTTTTTCTGCAGAAACAATCAGTTATAGCAATAATATCGGCGTTTTTCAGTATTTGCGAGGCTTCGTCAAAGGCTGCAACATGGTGTTTTACCTGCACAGCTTTGTTTACTGGCACTACTCGTAAAAAGAGGTCAGCGCTATCTGCTATATTTTTGCTATATATTGAATGAAAGTAGTTGTCAATATAGTCTGATAGCTCTTTATCCAGATTGTTTATGCGAAATTCAATAAGGCCGTGCATAAAGGGTATTGCACCATAGCGTTTTATTCCATTTCTGTTAAGCCTGAACAAAAGTCCCCGTGATGCCATGCTTTCGAGTTTTTCAGCAAATTGCGGATCATCAACACCAGTTCTTGCAATTACCTCTTCGGGTGATTCAAGCTTTTGAGAGAGGAGCAGAAAAATTTGCGCATCCTCCTCTGTAAACAGTTTTTTTAAAATGGAAATATCATCTCCTGTTTCTGAAGGGGGATATCCAAAGGAATAAAGGTCAAGTCGCTCCTGAAGTTTTTTATAAATACTATTCATTGTTTAGCCACCTGATATTGTTTGGATAAGTGTTCAACCAGGCAGCTTTTTTGACAAGTAATATTTGTTTGTTTAATATGTCAAAAAAAGCATATTAATTCGTTGACATTTTTTATTTATTAATTAGAAGGGAAATAGGTTAAAGCAAGCATAATAAAATTTTTGCCTGCTATAATCTATAAAAAAATAGACTGATTAAAACCGGTTATCTGTCTTCTTTTTTGTTAATACTTAATTTTCTATACAGAGAAAAACTCTCTGGGGATAGAGGTTTGCTTACATTTTATGGAGGAACGCATGAAAAAGCTTTTTAGTATTTTATTATTTTGCATGCTCATGGCAGCTCCTGTGTTTAGCCAAGAGAATAATGCCAAAGGAGCAGATGAAAAGGAGAAATCAAAGGCTACATCTGTTTTTAAGATGGGTGAAATTGTGGTAAGGGACAAAGCTCTTGCAAGCCTGGAAGAGGCTTCCACTACAACAGAGATCACTGGTGAGGAGATAAAGGCAAGAGGGGACAAAACCCTTGATCAGGCTTTGCAGGTGGTTCCTGGAATGAACGTTTATCAGGGACAAAAGGGGCAGCAGGGGTTTACCTTAAGGGGATTTAAACACGATAAGGTAGTTATACTTGTAGATGGTATTCCTTTTGAAGAGATATATGACGGCGGTGGCGGTGATATATCAAGGATTCCTGTTATGAATGCTTCAAAGATTGTTGTAAACAGGGGTGTATCTTCTGCTCTTTATGGTGCAAGGGGAACCTTTGGTACAATAAATGTAATTACACAAAAACCGGATGTTATGTACACAAAGGTTAGTGCTGAATATGGTATAACTAATGATTATATGATAGGTGTTTCACACGGTGCGCCTATAGGAAATTTTTATTATTTGCTAAATGGTTCTTTTATGAGCTCAAATGGCTATGATGTGTCAAGCAAGCTTACTAAATCAAAAAGAAAGGAATGGTTTAACAAGCTTACCTCCAATCTTCCGGGAAAGGATGCAGATACTGTAATTGGTGCTGGTAACCATGCTTTGGATAATTATGTTAATGGCGGGGATTCCTGGGATCATACAAAATTTCGAAAATATAATCTTTCAGGTAAAATGGGATATAGTTTTACAGATAATCTGGAAGCAGGTATATCAGCAAGTTATTATCAGAACAAACAGTTCTTTTTAGGGTTTTATCCGAATGCTTTAGCTTCATATAAAGAAGCACCAGTTACTGGTACATGGGATTCAATAGCAGGTAATACTCATGCTAATCCTATGAGGACTATCTTTGTACAGAGAGACTGGGAATGGGATGAGGATTACAGGTATGATGTGTCTCCATATATTAATTTTGAAAAAGGAGATTTTTCTTTAAGAGCCAGCCTGTTTTATGTATCCCAGATGAACAGTCTTTACTGGTGGAATGATCCGGCTCTTTCACAGACAACAGGAAATTTGTGGTGGGATCCTTCCAGGGTTTATGAGCAGAGCTATGGATTTTATATTTATCCAGGTTACAAAATTGCTTCCTGGAATAAAATTTCAGGTGTTTTGCATTTCAGATCTGAAAACTATGAAAAAAAGGAAAGCGACAAAAATGATTTAAGTGCTCCGTATAAAACTTCAAATGAGATGTCTGCCTTTTATGTAACTGCTGGTATTGAGGATGAGATGAAGTTTAAAACAGGTGCAGGTGATCTTGGAATAACTGTGGGTGTTTCCTATGATGCGCAGAAATTTGATAAGTTTAAGAAACCGGGAAATCCTGATGGTGTTTTTCCTGATGATGATTCCATGATATGGGGTACAAATGATTCATTTAATCCTGTTGCTGGTGTTGTGTATGAGCCTTTAAGAGATTTTCTTGTGCTCAGAGGTTCAGCAGGGCTGAAAGTTGAGTTCCCTAATCTGCATCAGATATCTGATAATGATAAAGCAGGTGTAACCAAAGAGTTAAATCCTGAAAAGTCCTATAATGGAAACATTGGAGCAGAAGTCTTTTTGTTTAATAAGGCTTTGAGTTTCAGGAATGATTATTTCTACACAAGGTTTGATGACAAGATTGAAAGATTACGCGATAATGCTACAGGTGAAAATATTAACATGAATATTAAGGGACGCACAATGCAGGGTCTTGAGAGCACAATATCCTGTGCTTTAAAAGATATTTTTAACATAGTAGATATGAGCCTCTCCCAGTCCTATGTATATATTCATGCAAGGGATAAAGACAGCTCTGTTGTAACAAAAGGGAAGTATGTTGAGAACACACCTGAACATCAGCTTATAACACAGATTATGTTAAATTTTGTTACAGGTACAAGCCTTAATATATGGGGTACTGCCAAGTTAAATGAAAGGTTGTATATAATGGCATCAGATCCTGGTGGGGTTACAGAGGACTACTCAACAGAGTATTTTGCCACAATTAAACTTCATAACCCCGTTAAGTTTAATGTAAAGGTTTCCCAGAAGATTATGGATAATTATGAAGTTTATGTAATATTCAAAAATATTTTTGATGATTACAATTCTGATCCATTCAACCCTGGCGCGGGTTTTGGATTCGCTGTTGGTGGCAGTGCAAGTTTTTAATTGCCTAACTGATTATTTTAAAAATCGGCAGAAAAAATTTAAATCAGGTTAAAACCCCCCTTAAAAAAGGGGGGGTTTTATTAATCTACACCAATCATTACGCTTGATGCTTTAATTACAGCGTAAACCTCTTTGCCCTCCTGAATTTCAAGAGAGTCAGCTGATGACTTTGTTATTATAGAAACTATTTCAGTACCGCCTGGAAGTTCAATAATAACCTCTGTGTTCACAGCTCCTGAAATAATTTTTTTTACCTTACCTTTGATTGTGTTTCTTGCACTTATTTTCATGACTAGTCCTCCATATTTTTATATTTTAAATCAGGGTTTATTCTTGAATCTGTTATTCAGCCCTTTTAAAGCCTGTTGATTTGTTTACTTCTATTACCAAGAATCTATATTTTAAATATAATAAATTTTTTGCTTTAAATCAAAAAATAAAATCAGTTGAAAGAAAATTTGATTTATTATTTTTTACTATGTTGGTAATGAGCTCCTTGTTTATACTGTTTCCCTTTGCTGCTACAAGAGCCCTGATTGTAAATACCCTGAGTGCATCAGAAACGGACAGGGTTCCCTCTGCTGAATCCTTTCTCCCTGTAAAGGGAAAAACATCCGGACCTCTTTGGCATTGGCAGTTTATGTTTACCCTTGCAACCTGGTTCACAAGGGGATCAACAAGGCTTGCTATTTTGTCAGGATTTTGTCCAAATATGCTTACCTGCTGGCCAAAGTTTGAGTCAATTATATATTGTAAGGGTTCTTCTATATCATCAAAGGGAACTACTGGAATTACAGGCCCAAACTGCTCTTCATGGAATATTCTCATCCTGTCATTAACAGGGGAAAGTATTGCAGGTGCAAAAAGCTTTCCTTCAAATGTGCCGCCATTTTTGTTTATTACTGATGCGCCTTTTGAAAGTGCATCTTCAACAAGCCCCTTTAGATATTCACACTTGCCATCTTCCGGAAGAGGGGTGATGCTCACATTTTCATCCCAGGGCATTCCGGGCTTAAGGCGTTCAACCTGTTCGCTGAATAATCTTAAAAATTCAGGCATTATTTTTCTGTGTACAAAAATCATTTTTAAGGCAGTACATCTTTGCCCATTGTATGAAAGGGTGCCTGTTACAGTTTCCGGAACTGTTATGTCCAGGGGGGCATCTGCCAAAATAATGGCTGCGTTTTTTGCCTCAAGTCCCAGCACTGATCTTAGTCTGTGAGGCCTGGGGTGGCTTTTTTTAAGTATTCCTGCTACTCTGCTTGTGCCTATAAAGGCAAGTACATCAATATCACCTGCCTCCATTACCGGCTGAATCAGCTCTGCACCATCTCCGTAAATTGTGTTTACAACTCCTGGAGGGAAGGAATCCCTGAAAGCTTTAAGCAAGGGTCTGTGCACAAGCACTCCAAACTTGGGGGGCTTAAACACAACAGTGTTTCCTGTTATTATTGCAGGAATGAGCGTTGCATAGGTTTCATTTAATGGATAGTTGAATGGCCCCATACAAAGTACAACTCCAAGGGGCGATCTTCTTATCTGTCCTATTATGCCTTCTTCTATTTCAAACCTTGAACTTTTTCTGTCCAGATTTTTAACTGCTTCAATTGTATCTATTATATATTGGACTGTTCTGTCAAATTCCTTTATTGAATCAGCATGGGATTTGCCTATTTCCCACATAATAAGATTTATTACTTCATCTCTTTTGGTTTTCATCTCCTGGACAAATTTTTCCATGTGCTTTATTCTGTCTGAAACGCTCATTGTGGGCCATAATCCCCTGCCTGATCCAAAAGCTGCTTTTGCTGCACTGACTGCTTCCTGTGCTTCATTTAATGTGAGCATTGGGTATTGCCCCAGAATTTTTTGTTCGTTTTTCCCATTGCTTTTAATGAAAACAGGGGACAGGACTTCCATGGATTTACCCTGCCATTCCCTTATTTCTCCATTTATGAGATATTCCGTCTGCTTTATGTAATCAATGCGAAACTGTTCCGGTATTCTGTTTTCTTCAGGGTATAGGTCTTTAATATTCATTTCTTTTCCCAGGTTTAATTTTTTTAAAAAAGTCAGCTCAATATGCTGATAACAAGATATAAAAAATAACTCCTTGAGT
>JBBAGC010000078.1:0-7946 GCA_041655115.1 Spirochaetota bacterium
GCCAAAGATCAGCAGTTGAAGTTGGACAGGATATAACAAAAGGTGAAATTATAGGCTATGTTGGAAGAACAGGGAAAACAACCCAATATATATGCTACTATCAGATAAAAATCGGTACGGAATTTGTAAATCCAATGCCTTATCTAAACAGGCTTGCCCGCTAACAGAGAAAACCCCCTAATAAGGACATAGTAAACTTATTTTTCAATATAAAAATTAAATAAACCGGGAAATATCCCGGTTTTTCTGTTTTTCAATACATTATAAAAACATTATCAAAAAGCTAATTAAAATTCATCTTCGCTTCTGCTTGATGTTAAAAGCTCATCAGGTATATCCTCAATTCTATCACCAAGCTTGACAGCGAGCCTGTTAGAAACAAGCCCGGGAGTGCATTTATATTTTCTTCTGCCACCAATAGTAAGCACCATGTCATCCCCAAGCTTTGTTTCAGGAAGTTTAACAACATCACCTCTTCTCAAATCAAGTACTTCCTGTACTCTCACATTAACAGCGCCTATTTCAGCAACAACAGGGAGTGTAACATTTTCAAGCCTGCTTTGAATAATTGAAAGGTTTTCATCTGTTGCACCCTTTCTAATACTTGAATACATATACTGGGCAGATAGTTTTGAAATTATAGGCTCAATTGAAATATAGGGAATACAGAGATTTGTCATTCCCTCAACTTCGCCAACTTTTGTTTCCAAGGTAATTAAAACCACCATATCATTAGGTGGCACAATCTGCGCAAACTGGGGATTTGTTTCAATATTACCAAGCCTGGGTCTTAAATCTATTACATTTGACCAGGCTTCCCTGAGATTACCAAGAATACGCACAATTATTCCTTCCATAACAGAAAGCTCAATATCAGTAAGCTCACGGCTTATTTTTGTAGCTTCGCCAAGCCCGCCAAAAAGCTTATCAATAATAGTAAAGGTAATTGAAGGATCAATTTCAAGAACAGCAGAACCTTTAAGCGGATCCATATTTATTACAGCAAGAGTTGTAGGATTTGGAATAGAGCGGATGAATTCCTCATATGTAAGCTGATCAACAGAAGCCACATGAACGCCTACAAGCGCTCTAAGCTGCGCTGACAGGGCTGTGGTAGTAAGACGCGCAAAAGTCTCGTGCATCATCTGCAAAGTACGTATATGATCCTTGGAGAACTTGTCCGGTCTCCTGAAATCATAGATCTTTACTTTTTTCTGTTCCTTTGTTGAAGAGTAGTCTGCAGTATCCACCTCGCCTGTGGATATTGCAGTCAACAAGGCATCAATCTCATCCTGTGATAATATCTCTGTCATCTTTTAACATCCTTTGTAACACTGGCTTCAAGACCCGCAAGGAGCCATATTTTATCTTCAGGCCGATTTTTTTCAAGCCTGTATCTGTACCTGAACCTTTCAGTCTTTATGGTATTTTTTCTTTCTGCAATAACATCAACAAAAGCAACTGTTCCTGAATCAAGAAACTCTTCATTCTTAATTTCAAAGCTTAAAAGGTAATCCTTTCGTTTTAATATTAAATAGCGTATAAATTCTTTTTCAATTATTTTTTTCCCAAAATCATCAGCCAGATTATATTTACGAATAAATTCAGGATAGGAGTTAATATATTTTTCTATATCTATATACTTAAGACCCCTTGTAAACCTGTTTTCATACTCAGCATTAAGCACTAACAGGACAACCTCAGAAGGTGTAAGGGATATTGATGAAATATCCGGCTTTTCATCTGCTACATAAACCTTTTCCCTGTTTACATGAAATTTAATTTCATTGCTGCTCATCAATGCTAATGAATCGTTTTTTATACCAAGCCTGGGAAAAAAATTAAGCCTTATTCTGTAATCACGATCTGTTTCAAATTTATAAATATTCTTAAGATTCTGTGTTCGTATAAAAGTTTCACCAGGGCCAAGCTTTATTTCCCGCTGCACCATCCATGAAAGGATTTCATCAATATTGTTTTTCTCTATTATATAAGGAACTATCAGCTCTGCATTTCGCCCCTGCATATCATAAACAATTGGCTGGAAAGTAGTATAACCTGAAATATCCCCCCTGGGTCTGTCATAAATATCATTTCTTTCAGGGGAATCATAAACAAAAAATGTAATAACCGAATCTGAAATATTTTTAACGTGTGTGTTTAATATTATATTTTCATTTACAGCATAGTTAAATTTTGGCGTAGTCAAAATAATATCAAGACCTTTGCTTAACTCACCATTAGAATTTGAATTTAAGCAAAGAATAAAAAGAGATATAAACAAAGTTTTTTTTAGTAAAATTTTCATTATACTCTGCAATATTATTTTAAATTTAATCCATAAAATAGAATATCTTTTATATTATCGACATAATCCATACTTTTATTATAATTTTCCTGTTTATTTCTAAATTTATTCCCTGACTTTTTAAAATTAATAAAAAAGAGGATACCTGTTACAGTATCCCCTTTAATAAATCTATACTAATAAAGCCGGCTTATTTTATAAAGCCGAGCGCATGTCCTATTACAGGAGAAAACTTAACAACAACCCCTGCAAATACAACTGATACCATACTCATAAGCTTAATAAGGATATTAAGAGAAGGACCTGTGGTATCTTTAAAAGGATCACCAACAGTATCACCTGTTATTCCAGCTTTGTGAGCTTCTGAACCCTTTCCGCCGTGATTTCCTTTTTCAATAAACTTCTTGCCATTGTCCCATGCACCACCTGCGTTATTGAGGTAAGCTGCAAGTGAGAAACCAGTGGTCAATACTCCAACAAGAAGCCCAAGAACACCAGCTACGCCAAGCACCAGACCTGTGATAATTGGCACAATTATAGCAAGAAGTGATGGGAGGATCATCTCTCTTTGAGCACCAGCAGTTGATATTTCAACGCATCTTGCATAATCAGGTTTGCCTGTTCCTTCCATAATACCTGGGATTTCTTTAAACTGACGTCTTACCTCAGCAACCATAGCACCAGCAGCACGACCAACAGCTTTCATTGTCATGGCACTAAAAACATATGCCATTGCAGCTCCAAGAAAAACACCACAAATAACAAGAGGATTCATAACAGTAAGATCATAAGCTCTTACAAAATCAGCTAATTCTGCATTTTGAGCAACTATTGCATTTACACCACCTTCAATACCTTCAGGCAGCTTTGAATAAAATGTAACTGACCCAACTCTAAAGCCTTCTGTTCCACCCAGAGTGCCAAGCCAAAGCTTGATCTCTTCCAGATATGCTGAAAGAAGCGCCATTGCTGTTAAAGCAGCAGATCCGATTGCAAAACCTTTACCTGTAGCAGCAGTGGTATTGCCAAGCATATCAAGAGCATCTGTTCTTTCCCTTACTTGAGGATCAAGACCAGCCATTTCTGCATTTCCACCTGCATTATCCGCAATTGGACCATAGGCGTCAGTAGCAAGGGTTATGCCAAGGGTTGAAAGCATACCAACAGCTGCAAAACCTATACCATAAAGACCGTATGTAATATTTTCAAAACCACCAGTAACACCAAAAGCAACAAGAATACCTATTATTATAGTTACAACAGGAATACCAGCAGAATACATTCCAATAGCTGTACCCTCTATTATAACAGTAGCATGACCCATCTCAGCCTGCTTTGCAATACCCTGAGTTGGTTTATTTTCATCAGATGTGTAGTATTCTGTTGACTGACCAATAATAAGACCAGCTACAAGACCAGCAATAACAGCACCAAAGTGACCCCATGTAATTAAATCAATCTGTACCATAACTGCCAAAGCAATAAGAATAAGCAAAGAACTTCCCCAGACACCAACATTAAGAGATCTAAGAAGATTCTTCATGGAAGCATCCTCTTTTGTTCTTACTGCAAATATACCGATTATAGAAAAAATTATTCCAAGACCAGCTACTATCATTGGAGCAATTACAGGTTTAATCAGATTAAGAACTGTTTCAGTATCTGTAAAACCTGCTACCAGAGGAAGTGCAGCACCAAGAGATGCTGTTGCAAGTATTGAACCACAGTATGATTCATAGAGGTCAGCTCCCATACCAGCTACGTCACCAACATTATCACCAACATTATCAGCGATTGTTGCAGGGTTTCTTGCATCATCCTCAGGGATGTTTGCTTCAACCTTGCCTACAAGATCAGCTCCAACGTCTGCAGCTTTGGTAAAGATACCACCACCTACCCTTGCAAACAGAGCCTGTGTAGAAGCACCCATTCCAAATGTAAGCATTGTAGTAGCAATTTCAACAAGTTTAGCGTGAACATATACAGGCTGAAGTGAAGTTGTACCAGCTACAAATTCTCCATCAAGTTGAATTTTGCTCATAAGCTGCTGTCCAAAACTCCAGATATTATTGTCATAAATCCAGTTAAGGATAATATACCAGAGAGCAATATCAAGTAAACCAAAACCTACAACAACAAGACCCATAACCGCACCGGATCTGAATGCTACTTTAAGACCTGAATTAAGGGACTGAGTAGCACCCTGTGCTGTTCTTGAGGAAGCATTTGTTGCTGTTTTCATGCCCAGGAAACCGCATAGCCCGGAAAAAAAACCACCTGTAAGAAAAGCTACAGGAACAAATGGATTAAGAACTCCTCTGAAAGCAAGAGCTGCAAAAATTGCAACAAGTATAGCAAAAACAATTGCTACAACCTTGTACTGTCTGCCAAGGTATGCCATTGCGCCTTCACGCACATAGCCAGCTATCTCAATCATTTTTTCATTGCCTTCATCCGCCTTCATCATCATTCTATAAAAGACCCAGGCGAAAAGGAGAGCAATTACTGCACCAAGTGGTGCAATGTAAAACAAGCTATTCTCCATCAGATAAAACTCCTTTCACACAATATTTTTTTTTGAAACTTGAATAATACTATAATGTCTTGTAAAAAAAGTGTAACTTTTTCTCAAGCAATTTTCATTTAATTAAAGAAAATATATTCATTTTGTATATTTTTTTCACTTAAAGCCTGACTTTTAACATTTTTGCATATAAAAATAAAATTAAAAGCCCTCCGATTGAAGGGCTTTTAATTTTTTTAAAAAAACAATATAATCAACTTCTATACTATTTTTTATTTTTCCATTGCATTTACTACATATTCTGCAATATCAAATGTTTTAAGATTTTCAATTCCAAGCTCATCAGCACCATCTGAAAGCATTGTTAAACAGAAAGGACAGGCTGTACATATTTTTGTTGCACCAGTTGACTGGGCATCCTTTGTTCTAAACTGATTAACCCTTGTACCAATATGCTCTTCAATAAACATCCTTGCACCACCAGCCCCGCAGCAGAAACTGGTTGCATGATTACGACTCATTTCCACATATTCAGTTTCAGGAATAGCCTTAATAACATCCCTTGGCTGAACATAGATTTCATTGTATCTGCCAAGGAAACATGAATCATGATATGTAATCTTTTCAGCAAGTGCTTCCTTAAGCTTAATCTTGCCGTTCTTGACAAGATCAGCTATTACTTCTGTATGATGATAAACTTCAAAATTCACCTCAAGAGGATTACCATCTGACCCCAAAGCCACTTTTGCAAACTTGGGATATTCTTTCTTTAACATATTATATCCGTGAGGACAGGTTGTTATAATCTTCTTGATTCCGTATGCTTTAAAGGTTTCAAGATTCTGTGTAGCAAGAGAATGGAAAAGATACTCATTTCCTCCTCTCATTGCAGCATCACCACAACATGCCTCTTCAGCACCCAGAACTCCAACCTTCAATCCGGCTTTCTGAAGTATCTTGATAAGGGCTATACCAACCTTCTGGTTCCTCTTGTCATAGGAAGCAGCGCAGCCAACATAGTAAACATAATCCACCTCTGCGTCTTCTGCTATTGTTTTAACATTAAGCTCTTCAGGAATCCAGACTCCCCTTTCAGCAAAGGCAAATCCGTATGGATTATAGTTTGTTTCCATGTTCATAAAAGTAGTTTGAAGCTCCGGAGCCATTTCCCCTTCCATCAGAACCTTGTATCTTCTCATATCAATAATTTTAGGAACATGCTCAATATTCACAGGACAGGCTTCCATACAGGCACCACAGTTTGTACAGGACCAGAACTCATCAGGCTGAACAGAACCGGAACCTTCAGTACCATCACCAATAAGAGCCTTTGTTTCAAGAGCTTCTTTATCCTCAGCAAGCATATACTGTGGGATACGCTCATCCATATTATCTTTTACATCATTGATTAACTTCTTGGGAGAAAGAGGCTTTTCTGTCAAATAGGCAGGACAGTTATCCTGACATCTACCACACCTTGTACATGCATCCCCATCCATAAGCTGTTTCCATGTAAACTCTTCAACCTTTGAAACTCCAAAACTTTCAGCAGTTTCAAACTCAGAGGGACTAATAACAGGCAGTGCATACTTGGTTTTTGCACTTTCATTGTCCATATTTCCATAATAAATATTAAGGAAGGAAATAAGAATATGCCCAAGCTTGTCAGATGCAATTAGCCCTATAAATGAAAAAGCAGCAAGCATATGAAGCCACCAGTTTATATAATGGGCAACTCTTAACACTGAATCACTAAAATAGGAAAAAGGAAGTGCAAAGAAATAGCCGAAAGGTGAAGCAAGCTTTTCAAATACCGGAAAATCAGTTATGGCAATCCTTAATGACTCATTTATAAAACCTGTAATTATAATAAATGTTATTAAAACAAGCGCAAAGGTATCTGTTGCCTTGGTATCAAGCCTTGCAGGCTTAACAAAGTACCTTCTGTAAATAGCCATAATTAAACCAGCCAGAACCACTATTCCAAACACATCACCAAAGAGAGACCATATAATATAAAAATCTCCGTGAATAAAATGGTAATTAAAAAACAGTCCTGTCAAATCCTCCTGAACAACGATTATCATTGTTACAATAAAAAGGACAACAAAACCAAAGAAAATAGTAGCATGCATTATACCGGCATATGCTTCCCTTATAATCTTAGCCTGTAGAAAAGCATATTTAATAACAGCAACAATCCTTTTTTCAGGAAAATCTGTTCTAAGTTCGCTTTTCCCCTGTCTCCATATCTTTACTTTTTTTATAACAGTATAAAGAAGATAGAAAACAGCAATGAACATGAAAATATAAATTCCCCATCTCATAAAACCGTGACCACCACCCACGTTGAAATAAAGTTCACGGGTAACGTCTGTGCTGGCCATACCAAAAGATTCGGAAATACCCATTTGGTCATCCTCCTAATAATATCTGTACTATAACCTGGTTATAGTGGGTTGCTATGCAAAAAACGTGTTAATCAATTAATTCCGGGCAAAAATCAGTGTCATAATCTTTATGTTTATTTAAAATTTCCAAAAAAGACACTTTGTTTTTTATTACAGAAACATGAGCATATTGTCAACACAAATTCTATTGTAACTTTTTAAATTATGGCAATATTAGACTTATATATATATTAATATTTTTATAAGCAGATATAATTATATCCAGCATCAGTCTGTTTACAAAAGAATATTTCTTTACTTTTTTTAAAGAATTTCTTATTAGTTTTTTAAGCTCATTCTGGAACTTTGGAAAAAGTAATATTATTTTCCATACATCCAATAAAGCAAACCCCCGGCGGAATAAAATTTTTTCTTTAAGAAATCCTTTTCCGCCGCCCCCTTATAGGGGGCTAATTAATTTATTTTATACTTTTAATATACCTTTTCTATTTTAGTATAAAAAAAGTATAAATGTGAACAAAAAATTATCAAGTCCCCCTTAGGGGGATTTAGGGGGCTATCTTTAAAGAATAGGGAAATAAAGTTTATTATGTTTCCCAAAGATCTAGAATGAGTTAGTTTTTTAATTCAACTTCGGATTATTACAAATGACATATAAAAGAAGAAGCACAAGGCAGATCAAGGCAGGAAACCTTATTATTGG
>JBBAGC010000079.1:0-7849 GCA_041655115.1 Spirochaetota bacterium
AAAGAGCTTCAAAACTCTTTGCTTGTTTAAATTCTTCATAAAAACGGATGGCACTTTTTCTAGGAGCCATAGTGTGACTGCTAGATGGACCACTTCCAATGCGATACAAACTTCTAATCGATTCCATCTCTCTATTTTACCTCTTTTCTCCAATATTAAACAGAGCAAATAAGAGGGGGAAAATATTTAATATTATTTTGATTGACATATGGTAATTAGTGAATTAACATATGTAACCAGATGTAAACACGAATGTAATACTGAAAATTATCATATGAGCAAAGTGGATGGAGTAGATATGAAGATAACCATTATAGAGTTTCAAAAGATGTTGGTTGCAGCCAGTTCTGCATTGAATGAGAAGATAGATGAGTTTTCAAGAATAGATTCTCTTTATGGAGATGGCGATCACGGTGTGACAATGGAGCGTATCAGTAAAGAGATAGCCGCTACATCTGAAATGGAGTTCGACTCTATAAGTGAGATGTTCAAAGACCTTGGTAAAAGGGTGATGAACGTCCATGGAGGAAGTGCAGGTCCTTTATATGGAATGATCTTTGATGGCTTTGGCGATGGCTTAAAGGGCGTTGTAGAAGCTTCTAGAGATGATATCCACTCAATGTTTAAAGGAGCTTTAGAGAGTTTTTCTATAGTTTCCAATGCAAAAGAGGGAGACAAGACAATGATGGATGTTTTAATCGTTGCTTGTCGTAAAGCTGATGAGAGTAAAGAAGAACTTCCTGAGTATTTAATTGAGATTGGTAAAGCTGCAATTGATGGAGCTGAAAGGACCAAAGAGTTTCAAGCTAAATTTGGAAGAGCCCGTTTTCACAAAGAGGCTACGATTGGGACAATGGATGCCGGAGCTTGCTCCTTAGCTACGTTGATCTCAGGCCTTTCTGAAGGGTTCTGATTATTACAATAGATAGAAAATGATTCTAGGGGGATAGAGTATGATGAAAAAATTTATGAACAAACCAGAAGATTTAACAAAGGAACTTCTGGAAGGGTTGGCAATGGCCAACGAAGATATCCTTGAGCTTATTGATGGTAACTTAGTTGTTAACAAAAAACTCAAAGATGCAGATCGCGTTACAGTTGTTACCCTTGGTGGAACAGGACACGAGCCCGCGCTACAAGGCTTTGTTGGGGAAGGAATGGTTGATATTGCTGTTTGTGGTGATATCTTTGCAGCTCCAGGTCCTGAAAGTTGCCTTAAAGCTTTAGAGATGGCTGACAAAGGTAAGGGAGTCTTGTTTGTAGTTCTCAACCACGCAGGTGATATGTTAACAGCCAATTTAACAATGAAAGCTGCTAAAGAGAAAAACCTAAATGTTATTAAAGTTGTAACTCAAGAAGATATTACTACAGCTCCTCGTGATGATGCTGATAACAGAAGAGGCTTTGTTGGATGTGTTCCTGTTTATAAGATTGCCGGTGGTGCTGCTTTACAAGGAAAAACATTAGAAGAAGTTGCTGCTATCGCTCAAGACTTTGCCGACAACATGGGGGCAATCAGTGTCTCACTTACTGGTGCAACTCACCCAGTTACTGGTGGTTCTTTAGCAGTTCTTGAAGATGATGAGATGGGAGTTGGAATGGGTCAACACGGTGAAGGTGGAGGATATAAGATTCCAATGAAAACCTCTGCTGAAACTGTTGAACTTTTAATGGATGAGTTATTAAAAGACCTCGATGTAAAAGAGGGTGAGAAGTTGATGTGTATCGTTAACGGATGTGGTGCAACAACATTGATGGAGATGTTGATTACTTACCGTGATGCAGTAAATCTTCTTAAAACCAAGAACATTGAAGTTGTAGCAAATATGGTTGGTGAAATTCTTACTGTTCAAGAGACAGGAGGCTATCAACTATTTATTGCTCGAATGAATGAGGAACTTTTATCGTATTGGAAAGAGCCTTCCAATACCCCTTATTACAAGAGCTAAGTTGAGTTTTGCACCTAAAGTTTTTAGGTGCATATAGTGTTGAATACTGTGGAGCGGTGTTGCTCTCTACAGAGAAAAATAAAAGTGTTGAGGACACTTGAGGAGGATGAATGAAGAGGTTTAAAACATTCATTTTGATTTTGGCTATTTTACTTATTGCCACAAACATTTATGCAAAAGGTGCTACTGAAAAGAGGCACAGAGTTGTATTTACCCAGTTTAGCGGTGTTAACCCAGTAGCAAGTGACCTTGCAAAAGGGTTTGAAAGTGCTGCGAAAGATCTAAATATTGATCTATGGGTAATGGATAACAAGCTTGATCCAGTACAAATGGTAACCAATGCTAACTTAGCAGTATCTGCAGGGGATGTAGATTTCTATATCCTTTACACCAACGATATTGCTTCTAACCCACAAATCATGGACATCTTAGTTCCAGCAGGAATTCCTGTGCTAACAATTGCTACCGATGCTATTGCATCTGATGGAACAACGGCACCTCTAATTTTCTCACTGGAAGACAACTACGGATTAGCTTATGAGTCTGCATCTTTCCTTGGCCAATATGCAAAAGATCTTGGCTGGCAAGAGAAAGACCTTGTTTTCATCAGCATGGGATTCTTAGAGGCTGGTGGAGTATTCTTAGAGAGAAGTAAGGGTGCTTTAGAGGGAATGCGATCAGTATATCCTAATATTCAGTATGTTGAGACAAGTTCAACCGGTAGTGCAGAAGTTGCTCGCCAAAGAACAGTTGATATCTTAACAAACAACCCTGGTAAAAAATTCTTAGCTTGGACCCACTCAGATGACGTAACAGCAGGAATGATTGCAGCTATCGAAACTAACGTTGGTAAAGAGAATGGACTTATCGTCAGTGGTGGTTTAAACGTTGGTATGCTCGACATGTTACTAAATCCTGATGGAATCTTAGTTGGTAGTATCGACTCTAACTGGTTAGGTTGGGGTGAGTATGTGTTACCAATGATTATTGATTATCTTGAGAAAGGAAAAGCTCTTGATCCAATCATTAGTGCACCTTACCAATTCTTAACTCCAGAAGCAGCTTTTGAGAAGTATAAAAAATAATAAGTGAACTAAAAAGCTACGGAACTTCCCCAATCAGTGGGGAAGTTCCTTTCAAAGTGGCACTTATTAAATTACGAACAACATTAGGAATTTGAATTATGGATTATGCTCTTTCAGCAAGAAAAATAAATAAATCTTTTGGCTCTGCCCACGTATTGCGTGATGTCTCTTTTGATTTAAAGAAAGGAGAAATTCATGGACTACTTGGTGAAAATGGGGCTGGAAAATCGACACTAATAAAAATAATGTCGGGCGACTACTATATGGATAGTGGTGAGATTTTAATGGATGGAGAAGTTGTAAATATTAGTAAACCATCAGATTCATTAGCAAAAGGAATCAGGGTGATTTACCAAGAGTTCAACTTAGTTAAAACACTATCTGTTGCAGAGAATATTTTTATTGGAGAAATGCCTCTAACAAAGTTTGGCCTAGTTGATAAAAAAGAGATGAACAGATGGGCCGAAGAGCTTTTAGCAGAATTAGGCATCGAAGTTGATGTAAATGAGATTGTTCAAAACATCTCTGTTGCCGAGCAGCAGTTGGTAGAGATTGCAAAAGCTCTAAGTAAGCAAGCTCAAATTTTAATTATGGATGAGCCCACTGCAGCTTTAAGTGACCAAGAGACCAGCAAACTCTTTGATGTTGTTCGAGGATTAAAAGCCAGAGGAAAATCGGTAATATTTATTACCCACCGTCTAAGTGAACAGTTTGAGATGGCCGATCGAATCACAGTTTTACGTGATGGACAAACCATTGGAACTGTCAATTCTAAAGATGTTAATGATGACGATTTAGTTAGAATGATGGTTGGGCGTGATGTTGGTGATTTATATCCAAGACACTTTGGCACTCCTGGTGAAATTATCTTTGAAGCTAAGAACTTACACATCAGTGAAAGGGTGAATGATATTAGCTTTAACATTAGAAGAGGGGAAATTGTCTCTTTCTTTGGCCTTATGGGGGCAGGGCAAGAGGCTATTTGTAAAGCTTTAATTGGAGATCCCCCAATTCAAAGTGGAACACTTTTTCTTAACGGTGAAGAGCTAGTTATACGTAATTTAAGAGAGGCTAATAAAAAAGGGATTGGGTATGTTAGTAGTGACCGAAAGCAAGAGGGACTTCTCCCTTTAATGAGTTTAACTTCTAATATCACAACCGCTGCCTTTAGAAAATTGGCCAAATTCAGAATTTTTACTCAAAAGAAAGTTGAAACTAAAGTTACCCAAAATTGGATTGATCGGATGAATATCCGTTGTAGAAGTCAACAACAACACATCAGCTCTCTTAGTGGGGGGAATCAACAAAAAGCAATGATCTCCCGCTGGTTAAGTAACGATATAAAACTGTTAATTCTCAACATGCCAACTAGGGGAGTTGATGTTGGGGCAAAGGCAGAGATTTATACAATTTTAGAAGAACTTGCAAATAACGGTGTTGCCGTATTGGTTTTTTCATTGGAATTATTAGAGGTCTTAGGAATTTCAGATCGAATTTACGTTTTGTGTGAAGGGGATATCACAGCTGAAGTTCCAATTAAAGAGGCAAATCAAGACATTTTAATGAAACATGCCGTCGCTAAATTTTTACACTTTGGAGGCAAATGAAATGGTTAGCAAAATAAAGAAAGAAACAATGACACAGGTTAAATATTATTTAAAAAACCCAGTCGACTTTTTTATTAAATATGGTCTTTTTGTTATCTTTTTTGTGATGGTCCTATTTTTCTCAATTAGAACCAACTACTTTTTCCAATTAAAAAACTTTAAGAATATCTTAATCGCAGTTTCAGTTATTGGGGTAATTTCAACTGCAATGACGGCAGCTATTATTGGTAGAGGTCCCGATCTAACAGTTGGATCGATTGTGGCAATGTCGGGTTGTATCGTTGCAAACCTGGTACTGATGAATGGGTATCCTTGGTATGTTGGGATGATAGTTGCCCTTTTAGTTGGAATTCTTATTGGATTTTTAAACGGTCTTATTATTGTTAAGTTTGATTTGAGCTCTCTTATTGTAACTTTGGGAATGATGAACGTAGTGCGGGGCTTGAGTTTTATTTTAGTAAATGGAACAGCTGTTTTTGCAAACGATTATCGCCTATTGTACTTAGGAAGAGCTAGCTGGTTAGGAATTCCCTTACCAATAATTATTGTTTTATTTAGCTTTGCATTAATAGACTTTATTTTAAGGTACACAGTATTTGGAAGACAAGTATTCTCTAGTGGTGGAAACAGAGTAGCAGCTCGTTTAGCTGGTATTAACGTCAATAAAAATACAATTATTTTGTTTGTAATATCAGGTTTTATGGCTTCAGTTGCCGGTTTAATAACTGTAGGTATTGGTGGGGCAGCAATGCCATACGTTGGAGAATCTTATGCACTTGATGCAGTTACAGCTGTTTTACTTGGTGGAACAACTTTAGCAGGTGGAAAAGGTTCAGTTAGGATGACTTTATTGGGAGTTTTAATTATTGGAATCTTGAACAACGGAATGACCTTGATGAACGTTCAAACCTACTGGCAAATTACAGCAAAAGGAGCATTCTTAATATTTGCAATTATTTTAGATAGTTTGCAGTACCAAAGAAAGTTATCGATAGTGTAATTAATGGGATACTAAGTGGCATAGAGCTAGTAAGTCCTTGCTATTTAGTGTGATAGTATGGTAGTTTTTCCGATACAAAAGGAAAAACTGCCATAGGGATTTAAGCAAAGAATTCATTTGAAAATAGTGAATGAACTTTAATAAAATATTTGCTTTCTAAATTGGCAGGGGGCATAACAACTTAGTTTTATGCTCCTTTTCATGAAAAGGGTTTGGAATCAAAGATGTTACTTACGCAGCTTGATGCAAATAAAATAAATAAACTAATTGAAGTAGCTAAGAAATACTACTTTGATGGGATGACTCAAAATCAAATTGCAAAAGAATTAAACCTTTCTCGTCCAATGATCAGTAAATACCTTGCTGAAGCTAAAGAACTTGGAATCGTAAATATCACAATAAAATCTCCTTTAGAGGGGGATAACTTTGTAATTGATCTATTAAAAGAGCGATATGGGATTACTGGGGGAACTTTGATTCCCAATACAGGCCAAGCCTCTTTATCCGAAGGGTTAATAGTAAGATCTGCAGCTCAATTTTTCCTTAGAACATTAAAGCCAAATATCCACGTTGGAATTAGTTGGGGAAACTTAATTAGCTCAATAGTTGAATTAATCAATAAACAATACGATGAAGAGCCCTTAGAGGGTGAAGTTTCATCTTTAATTGGTAATTCAAATACTGCTAATAAAAATTATCACACCGATAGTTTATGTAGAAGTGTAAGTGCTATCACAGGCTTAAAGCCAAACTTTGTACACGCTCCTGCACTGGTGGAATCTCATGAAGATTATAATTTATTAACTCGCACCGACTCTTACAATAAAATTTATAATCACTGGAATGATTTGGATGTGGCAATTTTTCATATCGACAACTACCCATCAGTTCCAGATTTAGCTACAGCTTCTCGATTTGGCACAACTTTAACAACAAAAAAAGCGGTAGGGCATATGCTTACCTACTATTTTGATGTTAATGGGAACTTTATCCACGAAGAGAACGATTTAGTTGTTCGAATTCCTTTAGATTTATTGAAGAAAATAAAAATACGTATTGGGGTTTGTAATGGAAACATTAAATCAGATGCCCTAAAAGGGGCTTTAAGTACTGGTTTAATTACCCATCTTTTTAGCAGTGAGAAGGCTGCTGAGGGTGCAATACGTAATAATTTCTAAAAAGCAAAAATTTATTTAGGAAATAACTAAGAATATCACAATAATACTCACAAAACAGGTAACCAAATAAATTAAAATAAAAGCTACAATATAAATTATTATTTATAAACAGTAAAAGAAGTTGGGCCAAATATTTAAAGTCTAAAAAGACCTATTTTAAGGTAAAAATGCTTGACAAATAGAGGTAATGTAATAAGATTAAAGTAACAACAAAATACAGGCAAAATGAGTAAAAAATAAACAATTACTATTTTATTGAAACAGTAATTAATAGTAGAAGGAGAAAACTATGTTAGAGAAAAATAAAGAGTTGGTTCGCCGCTTTTATGAGGTGTCAACAACACCAGGATGTCCAGGAATGGATCAAATTGTAGCAGCTGATTATCATGATCACCACTTTTTACCAACACTTCCAAAAGGGCCAGAGGGAGTTAGACAGTGGAACGAAGACGTTTTAGCAAGTGTTTTTAGCGACATTAAAATTGAAATTGATTTTATGGTTGCTGAGGGAAACAAAGTTGATTGTCACTTCTACTTAGTTGGAAAGCATACCGGCCCTTGGGGTGATGTGCAACCAAAAGGAAACGATATGCGCCTATTGTGTATTAGCACTTTCAGAATTGCTGATGGCAAAATTGCTGAAGGGTGGGAGCTGTTTGATAGCGGTGGTATGATTGAGCAAATGAAAGCTTAACTAAAGGTTAACTTAAGTCCTCTTAAGTAATTAGGAGGACTTACTTTTTTAAAAACAGAGAATGGATACCACTTATTGGAATAAAAATAATAGGTAGAACCATCATAGTTATTTCATAAAAAAGATTACTATTAGCATATTTTTTACCTTTAAAGCGGGAAGAAAATGCACTCATAGGCAATCCAATTACATTACCTGCCATCATCCCCCTAGTTGCTGCTAAGATTATTTTACTTCTTTTTTCACCATAATAGTCAACTAAAGAGGCAAAGTGTTCTTTAGTGTAAGAGCCTTTGTTATCTGCGTAGTGTTGGGCAAACATAATTCCTAAAGACT
>JBBAGC010000080.1:0-7766 GCA_041655115.1 Spirochaetota bacterium
GTAATCAGCTCTCATACCATTGCCAAGTATATATTTTAAAGGATTGTCAGCATCATTATCTTTTACAGGCTGATTGTTAAGGTATCTGCATAATTCTCCAATATAGATAAATATTGAAGCATTATATTTACGAATATCATCCCAGAAATCAGTAACAGAAAATTTTCTTTTTAATGCAAAGGTTCCGCCATGCATAAGTGTAGTAGCCCAGGCTATGTTAATTCCACTGTTATGATAAAGGGGCAAACAGCAGTATTGCACATCTGAAGAAATTGTTCTTAAACTGACTCCACCAGCACCATATCCAAGCTGTAGCCATTTTTGATGTTTTAGCTCAGTGGCTTTGGGTTTTCCTGTGGTTCCTGATGTGTATATATATTCAAGAGTATCTTTGGAATTGATTGGAGGCATTACGGATGGATTTGTAACAGGTTCTGATTTAACCTGTGCCTTTAAATCCTGGCAAAAACCAGGGATTTTTATGTTTTTATTTTCTCTTTCCACATAAATATTTCCCGGCTTTTTAAGCTTAATATCTTTATGGATTTTGGTGATTTCTGCAATATACTCATCTCCTATTATAAGGGCTCTTGCATCAGCAATGTTTATTGCATGGAGAAGTATTTGCCCTTTAATATTGTTGTTAACAAGAGCAGGAACAACCCCTATCTTGGCAAGCCCTGCATGAATAATAAGAAGTTCAGGTCTGTTGTCTATTAAAAGAGCTACAGTATCACCTTTTATAAAACCTTTTTTTTGGAAAAAATGAGCGTATTGATTAACATTTTCATTAAAATCTTTATATGAAATATGTCTGTCTTCAAAAATAATCAGGGTTTTATCTTTAAACCTGAGAGACTGCTTCTCAAGAACTGAACCAAGAGACATGTTTTTTTTGTTTTTTAAAGTTTTGAAACCTATTAATCCTTTAATGAAAGAACAAAGCCTTTTAAAATATTCCATAACAGCCTCCTGATTTTTTTTTATTAAAAATGAGAACAAATGAAAGTCCATCATTAATTTTCTTTTTTTAAATGATTTTCATATAAAAAATACTTTACAAGAAGAAATTGATTTTTTGCAGCTTTAAATAACCCTTTTTTTTTGCTAATATTAACAGGTTTATTTATTAAAATTAATTAAAATAATTTTGACAAAAAAATGCGTATTATATAAACTTTGTTATTCAGTATATTTAAATACAGTTTATTTTTAAAATAACAGTATAATTGAAACTGAAATATTTTTTTAAGGAGTATGTTTTATGCCCAGTGGTGTTGTAAAATGGTTTAATGAAAAGAAAGGCTTTGGTTTTATATCAAAGGAGGATGGTGGAGACATTTTTGTTCATTATACAGGTATTGCTGGTGAAGGGTTTAAAAGCCTGCATGAAGGAGCAGCAGTGGAATTTGAAATTGAAGATTCCGATAAAGGCCAGCGAGCCGTAAACGTGAATATTATATAATAAAATTTGTCTAAATCAGGGGATGAAAAGCATCCCCTTTTTTTTTATTTTAACCCAAAAATGTAAAAAATCTGATATTATGCTAATCCTGCAAATTCTTTAAAATAATCTTGCTGATTTTAATTTTTTATAAAAGACTTGTTTATAAGCTGTTTTTAACTTAAAAATAATTAATTGTCTGGAAAAATGAATAATAAAAAATATGAAATAATAATAAACAATGGAATCAATGAAGGCTTTGAAGTTCTTACCCTTAATAAAAAAGATTTTATTTTTTATCTTGCAGGTTATCTGAGAAAACCAAAGAAAATATTTTTAGGCATGGGTGATTTTCTGGAAATAGGAGATTTTAACAACCTTATTGATACTGTTCTCCTTGATAATGATGTTGCCAAGCTTGAAGGGGTGCTGGATAAAAACAACAGAAAGCTTTCAGAAGAGGGTGAAATACCGTTTTCTTTTTTTAAACTTGCTGTTTATTATCCTGATTTTCTTCTCAAAGATGTTCCTGTTGAGTGTGTGTCAATAATAGGCAAAAAGGCCAGGCTGTTCCCAGGTGCGGAAATTTTTACCAGTTACATAAGCGAGTATAATCCCCTTATACTTACAGCAATACCATTTGATATATCTGTGGAATATGTCAAAAGGCTTGGTTTAAGTCAAAAAAATCTGATTTCAACAGAGTATAAAAAAACAGTTGTTAATAACAAACCTGTTTTTTCCGGGGAAATTATGCGTTTTATTTCAGCAAACAGGCGTATTATTGAAATTGAAAAAATAATGGCTGAAATGAATCTGCGTGAAGATGATGTTTTATATATAGGCAGAGGGGAGGCAGGTTCCAGCACATTTTCCTTTTATAACTCAATTGCTTTTAATCCATCTAAAAACATTATTGATAAGTCCCGTATATCCTTATATGGTTCAACACTTGAGTCCCTGCTTGTTTTTTTTAATTTTAACAGTGAAATAGAAAAACATCTCCTGTCTGAAGAATTTGAAGAAAATCTTCCATCTCTGGTTGTTCTTTCAAACAATGAAGAAAAAAGCGAAGAGCTGATTAATATAGAATTAGAGCACAGACAACTGCAGGAAAATGTAATAGGATTAAAAATTGAACATTCTGAAGATTCCTATGTTTCTCTTGAACGCGAGATAAATATTCTCCTTGGTGCATCAACAATCAATATGAGTGCTGTAAGGGATCATATATTTTCGCGCATGCAGCAGTATATTGATGATCCTCAAAATCTTGTTAAGCTTGTATATAATATTGCGCGGGAACGATACAAAAGTTTTTCTAAATCCTGATTTTTGCCTGCCTGAATTCAGGGTTTTTTTAAAAATATCATTAGATAAATTGCTTGATTATTTTAAATAAATTAGTTATGTTTAAAATTGAAAAGTGATCAAGTATTAAAGTTTTTATTAACAAACAGGATCGTAATTATTAATTCAACTATAAAAATAAAAGATAATCTTTTTTAAAGGAGAAGGAGATGACAATAATAACTGACATAAAGGCACGTGAAATTTTAGACTCCAGAGGAAACCCAACCATTGAAGTAGATGTTGAACTTGAATCAGGTGCTGTGGGAAGAGCAGCTGTTCCATCTGGTGCATCTACAGGGGAACATGAAGCTGTTGAATTAAGAGACAATGATAAAAAAAGATATCTTGGAAAGGGTGTATTAAAGGCGGTTTCAAATGTTAATGAAATAATATCCGATGCCATCCTTGATATGGATGCCTTTAACCAGGTTGAAATTGATAATATCCTTATACAGCTTGATGGCACAAAAAACAAGGGGAATCTTGGAGCAAATGCTATTCTTGGGGTTTCTTTAGCCTGTGCAAAAGCTGTAGCCAATACACTTGATATGCCTTTTTACAGATATGTTGGTGGTACAAACTGCTATGAACTTCCTGTTCCAATGATGAATATTCTCAATGGCGGATCTCACGCTGACTCCAATGTGGATTTGCAGGAATATATGGTAATGCCTGTTGGTGCTTCATCTTTTAGAGAAGGGCTAAGAATGGGTGTGGAAACTTTTCACGCACTCAAAAGTGTGTTAAAAGGGAAAGGCTATACAACAAGCGTAGGTGATGAAGGCGGATTTGCTCCTAATTTAAGATCAAATGAAGAACCACTTGAGCTTATGATGGCTGCTATTGAAAAAGCCGGATTTAAGCCTGGAAAAGATTTATTGATTGCCCTTGATCCTGCTGCAAGTGAATTTTATGATAAAAAGAAAAAGAAATATGTTTTTAGCAAAAGCGATAAAAGTGAAAAAACATCAGAAGAGATGGTTGAGTTTTATGAGGATCTTGTAAAAAAATATCCGATAATATCAATTGAAGATGGCCTGGCAGAAGATGACTGGGATGGATTTAAGCTTATGATGGATCGCATGGGTTCAAAAGTTCAGATTGTTGGAGATGACCTTTTTGTTACAAATACAGAAAGACTTTCCAGGGGTATTAAGGAAAAAGCAGCTAATTCAATTCTAATTAAACTCAATCAGATTGGTACTCTTACAGAAACCATAGATGCTGTAGAAATGGCTAAAAAGGCAGGGTACACATCTGTTATTTCTCACAGATCCGGGGAAACAGAAGATACAACCATTGCAGACCTTGTGGTTGCACTTGGCACTGGTCAGCTCAAAACAGGTTCAGGCTCAAGATCTGACAGGACAGCAAAATACAATCAGCTCCTTAGGATAGAGGAGGAACTTGGCACAATGGCAAAATATAAGGGTAAAGAGGTCTTTTACAATCTTGGTTAAAAGAAACAGGTTTAACACTTTTCTCCTGGTTTTTTTTCTTTTCAGTATATACATTTTTGTTTTCAGTGAAAGTGGAATTCTTGAAAGGATAAAACTTAACAACAGATTTGATATTCTTGATAAAAGAATTGGAGTATTGAAACAGGAGAACTCTGAACTAAACAAATTATATGAAAATTATGCAATTTCTAAATATTCCAATCTTGATATTGTCAGGTCTGGATATACCTATTATAATGGGAAAATTCTTCTTTTTGCAGAATATGGTAAAGAGGCTAAAGCAGGTGATCATATAATTAAAGAGGATTTATTAAACTTTAATTATAGTCATTTAAGAATTATATGGCTGATAATATCTTCAATGATTATTATAATCTATCTTACAAGAAAGACTAACGAGGAAGTATTCTCTAATGAATAATATGTTCATGGCAGTTGATGACAGTGATGTAAAAGTAATAAAATGGCAGCTTAATTGTGATACCTTAAATAACATGGCTGGTGTTGTTTTTAAGTGTGTTCATGGTTACCCATCGGTTATTCTTTTTAATCCTTATAATTATGATGAAGCAACAGGGAAAAAAACAATCAATCACATGTCAGTATCAAACCCTTTATGGCTCACGTGCCCTTACCTTAATAAACGAATTCACAGCCTTGAATCAGAGGGATACATAAAAAAAACAACTGCTTTTATTGCTTCAGAAAGAGCAATAATGGACACAATGAAAAATGCGCATGCTCATTATTATTATTTAAGATACAAGCTTTATATCAAGACTTTTGGCGAAATAAGCCCCCTTGATTTTAACAGCAGAATACTTAATACAGGTATTGGTGGAATCAGTGACATAAAAAATATAAAGTGCCTTCATCAACATTACAGCCATTTTCTGGTGTGCAGTGAAAATGTTGCAGGTAGAGTTGTGCACAATCTTTTAAATGGGATAAATTATTGTAGAGAGAGATTATGTGATGATGCAGGAAGCTGACTCTGATTACAGAAATCTGAATATTAAAAAACTGAAAAAAGATGGTTCCATACCATGGGATCAGGTGGAGATAATATCCAGGACTATAAACTATGGCGAGCTTTTTATTTTTCCCATAGATTCCATATACGGGTTAGTGGGGCTTTATTCTGATGAGATTGCAGAAAAAATTATTGAATTAACAGGCGAAAGCAGTGATAACCTTGAAGTTGTCATATCCAGTTTTAAAATGCTTGAAGAGATGGCTATTGTTGAAAAATCAACATACGATTTTTTAAGAAGGATATGGCCTGGTGAAGTAATTGTTCAACTGAAAAATAGAGAATGTTCCTTAAACTCAAATTTTTTAATGAGAATGCCCAGACATAAGTATGTTCTGGATATAATAAATGCTGTTGGAAAACCCCTTTTTTATCTTCCTCTTAAAACACCGGCACGTAAAATGATATTAAACGATAAAAACATATTAAAACGCTTTAAGGATATTTGCTCGATTTTATTAATTGAAGAATTTTTAAAAGAACATACCTCTCCTACATTGATTGATGTAAGCAGCAATAATATTGTGATTTTAAATGAAGGCAGGGTATGTGCTGAAGAGATAAAGACCCTCTATTTTCTCAGTGATTTATAAGGGTTTTACTGATTAAAATGTTGTTTCAAAAAAATATCCTGGTGCTTATTATTTTTGCTGCAAGTATTTATTCTCCTTTAAATTCATATGCATTTACCACCTGGAATGTGCTAAATAAAAATGGCTATAAAATGCATTATACCAATACAGCTAAAGAGTATGCACTGAATTTATCAGCAGATATTGAAAACAATTTTGTTAGGATAAAAAATTTTATTGGCTATAAACCTGATTCCTGTTTTGACATTTATCTTGTACAAAAAGGATATAAATGGAATATTGTAAATTTTTTTAAAGTCTCAGGTAATGGTATTAAAGTTTATATTGATGAAGATTATAATAAATCAGTAAATCGGATATGGGAGTATAGCGTAGATAAAACAATCTCCATGCTTTATGATAAATCATCCGGTTTATCTGTTCAAAAAATCAGAGGGTATGAGTCGTGGCTTTCACAAACTTTGGCTCATTATATAATAGAAGGTTTTAGCAGTGAAGATGACATGATTTTGCGCAGCCTTATAGCCCGGCATATTACATTGCCATTAAGCTCTGATGCTACTCAACAATTCAGTAAAACAGAAATTAAAGCTTTGCATTTGGGTCTTGTTTATTTTATTACTGAATCCTATGGAAATAATTTAATGATTTCTATATTAAATAATATTTCATATTGTGGCGGGTTTATTAAATCTTTGGAATTTATAAGCGGGCACAATCTGGAAACAGTTGAAAAAGATTTTAATAACTTTTTTGAATCACGCTATTTTGAAGTTTTAAAAAATAACGATTCTATTAATAAAACAAAAATAAGTGATTTAAACAATTCCAATATTCTTGCTGTTAATCAAAAAGGAGAAATACTTGCTTATAATAATTTAACGCATAATATTGACTTTCTTTTATCAGATTCCGGTTCTGAGTCCATGAAACTGAATATAATGGCATCTATACCTTTTAAGGCACACAGGAAGAACATAATACAGGGAAGTTTTTATAATGGTAACAGAGTTGTAATTACTGTTACAGGAGAGTGTGGAACTCATTTTTATTTTTATAATATTTTAAATTTATCTTTGCAGCAAAAAATATTCATTCCCTATGTTTTTTTAAGGGAGCTGTCAGGAAGTCATTTTCATGATGGAATTGTTTTTTCAGGTTCAGAAGGCAAAAGGAATGGTATTTTTATTTTAAACACAGAATCTATGGAAATCGAAAAAGTTACAAAAGGAAAGGGATTTTATTGTTTTCCTGCTGTTTTAAATAATGAAAAAATTATATTTGTTGAAAAAACTGATAAAAGAAGTGTTTTTAAAATTGACCGTAAAGGGGAAAATATGACCCTTTTATGGGAGCCTCGCAATACTGTAAAAGATCTGGCTGTATCAGAAAAGGGAGATCTTTATTTTAGCTGGAATCTTGATGGAATTTATAATATTTACAGGTTTAACATATCTGAAAAAAAAATAACCCAATTGACAAATTATAATACAGGAGCATTTAATCCTTTAATTTATAAAAATAAAAAAATAATTATAAAGCTCTACTCAGAAAGGAAATATCAAAAAGCAGTGATAAGCGATGATATTTAATCTGTCTCCTTTTTAAGACTTGACTGGAGTAAAGCTTTATAGGATATTCTCTAACTTAAAGGTATATAAAATAAAGATTGTTTTTAATCAGGTGGTTCAGCTTAAATGGAAAGAAGAGCTATAATAAAAAGAAAAACATCCGAAACTGACATTATCGCAGAGGTGGATATTGACAGTAGTTTAGATTCAGTCATAGACACGGGAGTTCCTTTTCTTGATCACATGCTGCATTCAATGAGCAGGCATGGCAGATTTTATTTAAATATCAAATGTTCCGGTGACACAGAGATT
>JBBAGC010000081.1:0-7682 GCA_041655115.1 Spirochaetota bacterium
GGAATGGCTGAAAGTGAAGTGCAAAAAGAATTGACACATTTAGCCCGTGTTGCAAAAATCGACCTCTTTGATGACAGGATAGCAGTTAAAAATATTCGTGACTTTCAGAGGATTGTTACATCAAGAAGGAAGAACCTCTTTTCATAACAGAATAGATGCTCCCGTAGCTCAGGTGGATAGAGCAGTAGTTTCCTAAACTATGTGCCGGAGGTTCGAGTCCTCCCGGGAGCGAAAATAGAAAAAATATTGAAAAAGCGGATTTTCCGCTTATTTTTTTAATTAGAGGCTGCAAAATGGATGGGAAACTAAAAGAAATAAAGGCCAGGTATATTGAAATTGAGCAGTATTTGAGCAATCCTGAAATTATTTCTGATCAGAAGCGTTTTAGGGAGCTTAATAAAGAGCACTCTCAGCTTTCTCCTGTTGTTGCCAGATATACAGAATATACAAAATATCGCAAAGAGCTTTCAGATTCAAAGGAGCTTTATGAAAGCGAAGATGATCCCTCAATGAGGGAGATGCTTCAATTGGAAATAGAAGATCTTGAAGGGAAAATAGAAGTACTCAAAGATAAGCTTATGGTTATGCTTCTTCCAAGGGATCCTCATTCAGGAAAAGATATTATTGTTGAAATACGCGCTGGAACCGGAGGAGATGAGGCTGCTCTTTTTGCCACTAATCTTTTTAGAATGTACACAAGGTATGCTGAGGAGAATAAATGGAAGGTGGAGATTCTTGAGGCAACATCAAATGAAATTGGCGGGTATAAGGAAATTGCCTTTTCTATTCGTGGTGAAGATGCCTATGATTCTTTGAAGTATGAATCAGGTACTCACAGGGTTCAACGGGTGCCGGAAACTGAATCCCAGGGAAGAATACATACATCTGCTGTTACTGTTGCAGTGCTTCCTGAGGCAGAAGAGGATGAACTTGAAATTGATCAAAATGATTTGAGAATAGATGTGTACAGATCTTCCGGCCACGGAGGCCAGTCTGTTAATACAACAGATTCTGCTGTAAGGATAACTCATATACCAACTGGCATGGTTGTAACCTGTCAGGATGAAAAATCCCAGCTTAAAAATAAAACCAAGGCTATGCGGGTTTTAAAAGCAAGGCTTCTTGAAATCGCCAATAATGAAAAAATGGCTAAAGAGTCGGAAATGAGAAAAGTTATGATTGGAAGCGGGGACAGGAGTGAAAGGATAAGGACATATAACTTTCCCCAGGGCAGGGTAACAGATCATAGAATAGGTCTTACCCTTTATTCTCTTGAAAGCGTCATGGATGGGGAAATGGATGAGATTGTTGATGCTTTAAAAAAATTTGAAATAGAGAAACTCCTTACAGTAGTACAATCATAAACCGGGTAATCTATTGCGCTTAGATGATTATATAAAAGATATAACAGGCAGGCTAACAGATGCAGGAATTGAATCTGCCAGACTTGATTGTGAAGTTCTTGTTACCCATGCTCTTAACCTGGAAAAGTATAAACTCATTACTGATGGCAGCAGAGAACTCACCTCTGATGAAATAAAAAAAATTGAAAAACTGGTAAAAAGAAGGATTACTTTTGAGCCTGTTGCATATATTACAGGTGTAAAGGAATTTTATTCTCTTGATTTTATTGTAAATAAGCACGTGCTTATTCCCAGGCCTGAAACAGAGCTGCTTGTTGATATGGCAATTTACTGGGCAGGGATGAATGCATCAGTGCTGGATTTGTGCACTGGTTCCGGTGCTGTGGCTGTTGCGCTTAAGCATTCCAGGCGTGATCTTGAAATTTATGCTTCTGATATTTCAGCTGAGGCTTTGAAGGTTGCAAGGAAAAATTCTCTTAATATAAATGGTAAGGCCGGGATAAAGTTTTATAGAGGGAATCTGTTTGAGCCTTTTAAAGGGAAGAGCTTTGATGTTATTATTTCCAATCCCCCCTATGTAAGCAGTGATGAGGCGGATTCACTTAAAAAAGACCTTTTTTTTGAACCTGAAATTGCCCTTTTTGCTCCTGAAAATGGAAGAGGAATTATTGAAAAAATAATAGTCGAATCTGTAGATTATCTCAATGAAAAGGGGACTCTCCTTTTGGAAATGGGAAATAATCAGGGAGCTTTTGTAACAAAATTAGGGGAAGAAAAGGGATATGCGGTTTCGATTTTAAACGATTATTCAGGGCTTCCCAGAGTTGCTACTTTGAAAAAGAATGATTAAGATTGCATAAGAGTTCTTTGGATGAAATAATTTAAGAATTTTGGTTGCGCTTCTTTATCTGTAAAGCAATACTTGCTTAGTATTTTATGGAAGAGGATGGGATCTGGTGGTCTCCGCGGTCTTCAAAACCGTAGGCTGTAGTTTACTGTAGCGGCAGGTTCGATTCCTGCCCCTTCCGCATATTATAATAAAGGGGGCTTTTGACTCCCTTTATTATTATACATCAGTTTTTAAGAGACTGTATTGGCGCTGGGATGCGTCCTCCCCGCTTTACAAAAATTTCAGCTGATTTTGTGTGAACAGGTATTATTCGCGCTCTTCCCAAAAGTCCGCCAAGGGTTATTTCATCGCCAACATTTTTTCCTGGAACAGGAAGAAGCCGTACAGCTGTAGTTTTTGAGTTTATAACACCTATGCTTATTTCATCAGCAATTATTGCTGCAATTGTTTCTGCGCTTGTACTGCCAGGTATTGCAATCATATCCATACCTACTGAGCATACAGCGGTCATTGCTTCCAGCTTGTCAAATGTAAGATGCCCATCAGCAGCCCTTTGCTCCATTGTTGAATCTTCGCTAACCGGTATAAATGCCCCGGATAGCCCGCCCACAAAGGATGAGGCAAAGGCTCCCCCTTTTTTTACAGCATCGTTTAATAGGGCAAGGGCAGCTGTTGTTCCATGGGTTCCGCATACCTCAAGACCCATTGCCTCAAGAATATCAGCTACACTGTCTCCAATTGCTGGTGTAGGGGCAAGTGAAAGGTCAAGTATGCCAAAGGTCATGCCAAGCTCTTTAGCCACCTCTCTGCCTATAAGCTCTCCCATGCGGGTAATTTTAAATGCCGTTTTTTTTACTGTATCTGCAACAATTCCCAGATCTGCATTGTGCGGCAATGATTTAACAGCCCTGTGAACTACGCCAGGTCCTGAAACACCAACATTGATTGTGCAATCTCCTTCACCAGGTCCATGGAGTGCGCCTGCCATAAAGGGGTTGTCCTCAGGAATATTCGCAAATATAACGAGCTTGGCACAACCAATAGCCTGCCTCTCTGCTGTAAGTTCAGCGGCTTTTTTTACAGCATGTCCCATTTTGAGAACAGCATCCATGTTTATTCCGGATTTGGTTGTTGCTACATTTACTGAGCTGCAAAGCCTCTCTGTTGATGCAAGAACATGGGGGATTGAGTCTATGAAAACTGATTCAAAGGGTGTAATCCCCTTATGCACAAGGGCAGAGTATCCTCCGATAAAATCTATGCCGATTTCTTTACCAGCTTCATCTATTATCTGTGCTGCTTTTATAAGCTCTTCAACTCCGCAGTCTCCTGCCAGAACCAGGGATAATGGGGTGAGGGAAACCCGTTTGTTTACTATTTTTACTCCGTACTTTTTTGCAACTTTTTCAGCAGCAGGTACAATCTGCGAAGCCTTATTGAGTATTTTTTCCCTTATTTTTTTTGCTGTTGAATTAATAGAACCTGTTGTACAGTCAAAAAGATTGATTCCTGCTGTAACTGTGCGTACATCCAGATTTTCCAGGGCGCTCATCTTTATAGTTTCAAGTATTTCCGATACATCAAAGTTCATGATTATCTGTCCTTAAATTCTGTTCATGTTTTTAAAAATATTTTCATGCTGTATGTATATTTTAAGATTTTTTTTATCAGCAATTTCACCCATCCTTGTTTGCAGTTCATCTATTGTAATATTCATCTTGGCAATATTTATTGTGATTATAAGTGCAAAGTATCCGCTTACTATTGCCTGGTTCATTGCCTCAATATTTGCATTGTTTTCTGCGAGTATTCTGGTGACATCAGCCACAATCCCAACCGAATCCTGACCTATTACTGAAACAACAGCCATTTCTGAAGGGGATTTTTCTTTTAATTTAAGATTAAGAAGCACCAGCTCATCAGGATTTATTGAAAGAGAGAGATTTTCTGTGATTTTTTCAACAATTGTGTTTATTTTGTCAGGGTGAATATTTGTGCCCAGCTCATCATTTATTACATTTTTTATACTGGCTTCAATTTTGTTTTTAATATCCATAGTATGCTTCCTGAATTAAGTATTTTTTAGTTTTTGATACAGGATTATTGAGCAATAATATTATTCAATACATCTTTATTTATAATTTGTAATGTGTATATTACAATATTTTTTTGTTTAGCCATATGGTTTTTTAAGTTTTACATAGAAATTAAAGTTCTTTAAATATTGACAGAAAAAAATATTAAGTTAAACAGACAATACAGGTGTGAATAACTGATAATGGACAAAGGGATATTATGAAGCATAATGATGAAATAAACAATCTTCTTAGGGCTATACCGCAGGTTGAAAAGCTTATTCAGGAGAGTGACATATCACCTTTTATTAAAGATATTGGAAGAAATCAGGTAACAAAGGCAATACGTTCAGGTATTGAAGAATTTCGGGCTTCTATAATAAACAGGGAGGCATCTGCCCCGGAGCTTTTAAAAAATAAGATTATTGAAAAGTGTTTGTATAAGCGCTCGGAAAAATTGCAAAGGGTAATAAACTGCACTGGTGTGATTATTCACACAAACCTGGGAAGGGCGCCGCTTGGGAGCGATATTCTGGGCAAGTTAAAAGAAAATATTTCCGGCTATTGTAATCTGGAGTATCATATTCCCACAATGAAGAGGGGAAAAAGGGGGGGCTTTGCTGAGGAGCTGGTGTGTGAGCTTACAGGCGGAGAGGATGCCCTTATTGTTAATAATAACGCTTCAAGTGTTTTTCTTATTCTCAATGAGTTTGCTAAAGGGAGAGAGGCTGTTGTTTCACGAGGTGAGCTTATTCAGATTGGCGGGGGTTTCAGGATTCCAGATATTATGGATCAGAGCGGAGCAAACCTGGTTGAGGTGGGCACCACAAACATTACAACGCTTGATGATTATAAATCTGCTATAAATGAAAATACTTCAATGGTATTTTCTGCACATACTTCAAACTATAGAATTCAGGGTTTTACAGAAGCGCCATCTCTCAAGGAGCTTTCATCGTTGAAATCATCTTCTGTGATTTTTATCCGTGATTTGGGGAGTGGGAATTTTATTAATGATGACAGGGTAGATTCCAGGTTTGAGCAGACAGTTTTTCAGGAGCTGTCCCAGGGGCCGGACCTTGTATGTTTTAGTGGGGACAAGCTTACAGGTGCATGTCAGGCAGGGATTATTACAGGGCGCAGGGACCTTGTAGAGGCGCTTAGAAAAAATCCCCTTATGAGGATGATACGGGTTGATAAGGTAACATACTATATACTTCAGGAAACATTGCTTGGATATGTAAATGAAAAGGGGAATAATGCTGAATTGTGGAATTTAATACTTCAGGATAAGGAGAAAGTTTCTGCAAAGGTATCAAAGCTTTTGAGAATGATAGATTCCGGAGGGAAGGAGAAACTTTTAAAAAAAGTTTCAACAACTGCAACCTATGGCGGTGGTACCATGCCTTTATCAGAGGTGAAAAGCTGTGGTATTGAATTTAATATTCCGGGAATGGAGCCTGAAAAAATATATGAGTACTTTATTTCCTCTTTTCCCCCTATTGCAGGAACAGTAAAGAACAACAGATTTGTATTGGATTTTTACACTGTTTTTGAAAAAGATATTAAGGCCTTGGCTGTTTCAATAAATGAATTATTAAGGTTAAGGGGGTAGGCTGTGTATATTGTAGGTACTTCCGGGCATATTGACCATGGGAAAACGTCGCTTATAAGGGCGCTTTCTGGTATGGATTGTGACAGGCTTCCTGAAGAAAAAAACAGGGCTATGACAATTGATATTGGCTTTGCCAGTATTGACTATCCCAGATTTGGAACAGTGAGTATTGTTGATGTTCCAGGGCACGAGCGTTTTATCAGGAACATGGTAGCTGGTGCATGGGGTATTGATATTGCACTTCTTGTTGTTGCTGTTGATGATGGCTGGATGCCCCAGACTGAGGATCACTTTCGTGTTCTTGAACTTCTTGGTATAGAGAAAATAATTATTGTTCTTAATAAAATTGACCTTGTTGATGAGGAGACAATAGAGCTGGCTTTGGAGGAAATCAAAGAAAGGCTTGAGTATACTCCATACAGTGGCTCTGAGATGGTTAAGGTATCATCAAAAACAGGTGCAGGCATTGATGAGCTTAAAGAGGTGATTGTTGCCAACCTTCGCAAGCTGGCCAAGGCATCAGATACTGACAAGCCATACCTTTATATAGATCGCGTTTTTTCTCCCAGGGGCGTGGGCAGTGTAATAACAGGGACTCTTAAAAACGGCGCTTTTATAGAAAATGAAACACTTACCATTCTTCCTTTCAGAAAGGATGTTAAGATAAAAAAAATAGAAAGCCATTACAAGGAAATACAGGAAGGAACCCCTTCGCAGCGAACAGCGTTAAACCTGTCCGGAATTAATTCTGAGGATGTTAAGCGTGGGCATATACTATGCAGATCGGTTTTTTTTATAGAAAGCGATGATATTATAGCAAGAATTAAAATTGTGCACAAAAGTAAAAAATTAAGGAACAACTCCTTTATTGAAATTCTTGCTGGAACCTATTCTGTCAAGGGAAAGCTTATTCTTCTTAATGAAAATGAGGATGAGGAACAGGAAGGTTACAGGATCGTAAGAATACGGCTTGAAACAAAATGGTTTTTTTATCCTGGTCAGGCCTTTGTTATTACCAATCCGGGAGGTTACAGGATTCTTGGAGGGGGTAAAATCCTTATAGCTGATTTTGATCCGTCTTTACACAGGAAGACAATGCTGGAGGAAATTAAGTCTGCAGAGGATTTTTCTCTGGAAAATATTATTGAGTTCAATATTGCAGTAAAAGGAGTTGTTAAAAAGGAGCATGTAATATCCTCCCATCCCTTAAGCAAAAGAGCTATTGAAAGGCTGATTGATGAAATCCTTGCCAGGGGTCAGGTTATTGCAATGGAGGATTATCTTGTTTCATCTTCATTTAGAGACAGATCTTTTAGCAATGTAAGAGATGCTGTGATGAAAAATGTGGGTCTTAATCTTAAAGAGATATCTGATATTGCTGAAACAGAATTTGAAATATGCAGGATCATTATAAAATCTCTTCTTGATGAAGGGGAGGTTTTTGAAAAAGATGGCAGATACTTTTCCGGGGATTCTGTTACTGAGGAAAACCTGTCTCTTTCCAAGAAAAAAGTTTTAGACCAGGTAATGAGCAATGGTTCTGCTGGATTAGAAGTGGACAAGCTTTCAGACGAGATTGTGAAGAAGGATATTAAAGATCTTGTTAAGCTGGGCTTTTTAATAAGTCTTGATGGCAATATTATTTATCATTTTACTGTGTATGAAAAGCTCAAGAAGAACATTATGGATCTTTTTTTAACACATGACAAGATCACTGTTCCAGAGGCAAAGGACTCGGTTGATCTTTCAAGAAAGTATATTCTCCCTCTTCTTAACAG
>JBBAGC010000082.1:0-7638 GCA_041655115.1 Spirochaetota bacterium
GCAAGTGGCAAGTCAAAGGAAATAGCTGATATAGGAAAAGCGCTTTCTTTAACAAAGGCTGTAATTGTTTCAGGCAAGGCTGATGCAGATGATTTACTGCTAAAGCGGGCTATAAGGAATCTGCCCTGGTTCAGGTATAATAATGTTGCCAGAATGTCAGGAAGGGATATTTTTTATTCCAGGGAGCTGATAATTACAGAGAGTGCAGTGAATCAGATAAATGAAAAATTTGCCAGGGTGAAGTAAAATGAATTCGAATGATATAATTGTCAGGCCTATTATTTCAGAAAAAACAACTGGACTAATGGAAGAAAATAAATACGTTTTTGAGGTGTCTAGAAAAGCTAATAAGCATATGGTAAAAAAGGCAGTTAAAGACCTTTTTGAAGTAGATGCTGAAAAAGTAAATATAATGAACGTTAGGGGTAAAAACAGAAGGCTTAGATTTCATGTTGGTAAAAGAGCTGCCTGGAAAAAAGCTATTGTTACACTAACTGTCGGTCAGAAAATTGAAATCTTTGATGGGCAATAGCTCACAAGTTATTCCAAAAAGGTAATAAAAAATGGGTATAAAAAAATACAGACCAGCAACGTCAACTCTCAGGTATAAAACAGTACTTGATAAAGCTGAAATTACTACAGAATCTCCACACAAGCCTCTTACAGTGGGGAAAAGCGGTGATTCAGGAAGGGGTTATAAAGGCCAGATTTCAGTAAGAAGAAGAGGCGGTGGTCATAAAAGAAAATTGCGTATTATTGATTTTAAGCGGGATAAGTTTGGTATTCCAGGGAAAATAGTAACAATTGAGTATGATCCTAACAGATCTGCAAATATAGCTCTTGTGAGCTACGTGGATGGTGAAAAAAGATATATAATTGCCCCTAATTCAATTAAAGTTGGTGACAAAATTGAATCAGGTGAAAAAGTGGAGATCAAAGCAGGGAATGCACTTCCTCTAAAAAATATACCCCTGGGTTCAAGCATATATAACATTGAGCTGCATAAAGGCAAGGGTGGACAACTTGTAAGATCTGCCGGTACATCTGCTGTGCTTGCTGCAAAGGAAGGTGATTACTGTCTTGTTAAGCTTCCATCAGGGGAAATAAGGAAAATACACAAGGAGTGTTATTCAACACTTGGTGAAGTAGGAAACAAGGATCACGGTAATTTAACCATTGGCAAGGCAGGCCGTTCCAGATGGATGAATAAGCGTCCAAAAGTAAGGGGAGTTGCAATGAACCCGGTAGACCACCCTCTTGGTGGTGGAGAGGGTAAATCTGCAGGTGGCCGACACCCTGTTTCACCTACAGGTGTGCCAAGTAAGGGTTATAAAACCAGGAAAAAGCATAAGTATAGTGATAAATATATTATAACAAGAAGGAAGGGCTAATATGGCAAGATCGGTTAAAAAAGGACCATATATAGATCCCAAGCTATTTAAAAAAATTGAAGGGATGAATCTAAGTAACAGTAAAAAGGCTGTTAAAACCTGGTCAAGAAGGTCTACTGTTTTCCCTGAAATGATAGGTCATACGCTTATGGTTCATAATGGAAAAACTTTTATACCTGTTTATGTTTCAGAAAATATGATAGGACATAAATTAGGCGAGTTTTCTCCTACAAGGACATACAGGGGTCATACAAGCAGAGATGATAAAGTGGCAAGGAAGAAAAATTAAAGAGGAATAATAATGGAAGCATCAGCCATATCCAAATATAACAGAATTTCAGCATCAAAAGTAAGGCTTGTTACAAATGAGATAAAGGGTTACTCCTTTCCAGAGGCCGTTGACGTATTGAAGTATATGCCCCAAAAAGGAGCAGGGATAGTTCTTAAAACCCTGTATTCTGCAGGCGCTAATGCAAAATATCATAATCCTGATATAATTGAAGAAGCATTATATATAAAAAAAATAGCTGTTGATGAAGGCCCTACTCTTAAAAGATTTATGCCCAGGGCAAGAGGGCGGGCTGGAAGAATTAAAAAAAGAACAAGCACTATCACAGTAATATTATCTGATGAAAATTAATTGAGGAATAAAGGGAATAGCAGATGGGTCAAAAGGTAAATCCAGTAGGAATAAGATTAAAAATTAACCGTACCTGGGATTCTATTTGGTATGGTGAAAAAAAGGAATATGCAAAAAATATTCATGAGGATCTTAGAATCAAAAACTACATTGAAAAAGAGAAAAAGAATGCTGGTATAGCCAGAGTCAGCATTGAAAGATTCCCTGATAGAGTGAATGTAAATATAAATGCCGCAAGACCCGGCGTACTTATAGGAAAAAAGGGAGCTGATATAGAAGAATTAAAAAATCAGCTTCAGAAGATTGCTACAAAAACTGTATATATAAATATTATTGAAGTTAAAAAGCCTGAAAGAAATTCAAAATTGATAGCTGAGCAGATAGCTGCTCAGGTAGAAAACAGATTCCCATACAGAAGAGCAGTTAAGCAGGCAATAACAAATGCAATGAGAAGCGGAACCCTGGGAATTAAAGTTATTATATCAGGCAGGCTTAATAATGCGGAAATGGCTCGTACAGAAATCTATAAGGATGGTCGTGTACCCCTTCATACTTTAAGAGCTGATATTGATTATGGTTTTGCGGAATCTCTTACAACTTTTGGTTTGATAGGCGTTAAGGTGTGGCTTTATAATGGGGACGTTCTTTCAAAAGACCAGAATGAAGATGAAGACAAGTACTCTGTAAAAAGAAAGACCAGATAAGATAAGGGTGAATTACTATGTTAATGCCAAAAAGAGTTAAACACAGAAAGGTGATGCGGGGCAGAATGAATGGCATTGCTCTAAGAGGCTCTAAAGTTTCATTTGGAGAATACGGACTAAAGGCTGTTGAGTCAGCCAAGATAACAAGCAGGCAAATTGAATCTGCAAGGGTTGCAATAAATAGAAAGGTAAAAAGGGGCGGAAAACTGTGGATTAGGATTTTCCCTGACTTCCCATATACTAAAAAAGCAGCTGAAACACGAATGGGTAAAGGAAAAGGAAATCCGGAAGGATTTGTAGCCAGAGTTTTGCCAGGGAGAATCCTTTTTGAAATAGCTGGTGTTGATGAGGAGCTGGCAAGAGAAGCTCTTAAAAGCGCTTCTAACAAGCTTCCAGTGAAAACCAAAATTGTAACAATTGAAAATTAAAGTGATAGAGTATAAACTCAGAGGCCTAAAATGAAAGGAAAACTTGAAGAACTGACTAATGATGAATTGAATAAAAGCCTTGCTGATTCAAAAGAGGAACTTAGAAAGGAAAGATTCAGGTCTGTGACAAGCAAAGTAGATAATCCTAAAAGGATTAGTGAATTAAAGAAGCATATTGCCCGTATTCTTACTCTTAAAAGAGAATATGAGCTTGGAATAAGGAACCCCAGGGGTTAAACTTAAATCGGAGATGGTTTGAAATGATGTCCAACAGGAAGCAGTTGATAGGTAAAGTAGTAAGTAATAAAATGGACAAGACAATTGTTGTTGAGATTGAGAATCTTGTAATGCATCCACTTTACAAAAAATCTGTAAGAAGAACAAAGAAGATTAAAGGTCATGATGAAAAAAATGTATGTTCAATCGGTGATGTTGTAAAGGTTGAAGAAACACGACCTCTATCTAAAGAAAAAAGATACAGATTATTAGAAATAATAGAGAAAGTAAAATAGGGGAATAGTCATGATACAGGTTGAGACTATGTTAGAAGTGGCTGATAACAGTGGTGTTAAAAAGGTACAGTGTATTAAAGTACTTGGCGGGACAAAACGCAGATATGCAACTGTTGGAGATATTATAGTAGTAGCTGTTAAAGATTCGCAACCATCATATGGCTTAAAAGATCTGACAGGAAAAAAGGTTCATACAAAAGCGGTTCTTAGAGCTGTTGTTGTAAGAACAAAAAAATCTGTAAGAAGAAAAGATGGCTCATATATCAAGTTTGATGATAATGCTGTTGCTATTATTGATGCAAAAAATGAGCCCAAGGGTTCCAGGATTTTTGGACCTGTTGCCAGGGAACTGCGGGATAAGAATTTTCTTAAGATTGTATCATTGGCACCTGAAGTTCTATGAAAGAGGATTTAATTAAATGAAAAATTCTAATATTAAAAAGATCAGCACAAAATTAAAAGTCAATGATAATGTAGTTGTCATTGGTGGTTCTGATAGAGGAAAAAGAGGGAAAGTTTTAAAGCTTGACCGTGTTAAAGGACGTATTCTGGTAGAAGGAATTAATAAGAGATCAAAATTTTTGAGACCTAATCAGGACAACCCCAAAGGTGGTGTTGTTACTCTTGATATTCCTATTCATATATCAAATGTAATGTACTTTTGTGATAAATGTAAAAAAGGCGTAAGAGTAGGAATAGAGCTTAAAAACAAGACCAAGGCAAGAGTATGCAGAAGCTGTGGTAAAAGCTTAGATAAATAAAGGTATTGATTATGCAGGCAAGATTAAAAAAAGAGTATAATGATAAATATAAAAAGAACCTCATGGAGCAGTTTAGCTACTCTACTATAATGCAGGTTCCTAAGATTGAAAAAATAGTACTGAATGTTGGTATGGGAGATGCCCACTCTAATGCAAACTATTTGAAGTCTGTTATTGACGAGCTTACTGTTATTACCGGGCAAAGAGCGGTAAAGACTGTTGCAAGAAAATCAATAGCTAATTTTAAAATCAGGGAAGGGTATGATGTAGGTTGTCGTGTAACTCTGCGCGGTGAAAAAATGTATGAATTTCTTGACCGCCTTATCAATGTAGCACTTCCCAGGGTAAGGGATTTTAAGGGTGTTTCAGGAAAGTCTTTTGATACAAATGGCAATTATAATTTTTCTATCAAAGAGCAGATTATTTTTCCTGAGATAAATTTTGATAAAACTGAAAAAATTCACGGCATAAATATTACGATCGTTACGTCAGCTAAAACCAGAGACGAAGCTTATGGTCTTCTTAAAGAATTCAAAATGCCGTTTAGAGAGCAGGGGTAAAAGGTATGGCAAAAACAAGTGCAATAGCCAAGCATAAAAGGGGTTCAAAGTTTAAAGTAAGAAATTATAACAGATGCGCAATTTGTGGCAGACCCCGTGGTTATTTAAGAAGATTTGATATGTGCAGAATATGCTTCCGGAAACTTGCCAGTGAAGGTAAATTACCTGGCGTTACAAAGTCATCATGGTAGAAATAATAAGTGGAGAGTGGTTGAAACATGAGCGCAATTAGTGATCCAATCGCAGATATGTTAACCAGAATAAGAAATGCTATAAAAGCTGAGCATTTGAAGGTTGATATACCATCTTCAAAATTAAAAGTAGGAATTGCTAAAATTTTGAAAGATGAAGGCTTTATAAAAAATTATAAATTGATTGAAGATAATAAACAGAAATTATTACGCGTATACCTTAAGTATGGCGAAGAGAACAGACCAGCTCTGCTTACTTTAAAAAGAATAAGCAAGCCTGGAAGGAGAGTCTACTATAAGGCTACAGATCTTAAACCTGTATTAAATAATATTGGAATCTGGATATTATCTACGCCAAAGGGTGTAATAACTAACAAGGCCGCGAAGAAGCTTAATGTGGGCGGTGAAGTTCTTTGTGAAATTTCGTAAATTGGAAGAGTGAATAGAAATGTCTAGAATAGGGAAACAACCAATAGAAATTCCCCAGGGAGTTACAGTAGATATAGCTTCACGCGTTATTACTGTTAAAGGACCTCTTGGAGAAAACAGGCTGACTCTGCTTGATGGAGTAAATGTGCAGATTGATGCAAATATCATGAACGTTGTTATAGAAAATGATGAGGACAAGCAGCAGAATTCTTATCATGGGCTTTCAAGAACGCTGATAAATAATATGGTAGTTGGTGTTGCAACCGGATTTGTAAAGGAGCTTGAAATAATAGGTGTTGGTTACAGGGCTGCACAGCAGGGACCGGATATCCAGTTTCAGCTTGGTTATTCACATCCAATTATTTTTAAAGCACCTGATGGAATAACACTTGAGGTAACTGATGTTACAAAGTTTAAAGTTAAAGGAAGAGACAAGGAGCAGGTTGGTCAGGTAGCAGCAGATATTAGAAAGCTTCGCCCACCGGAACCTTATAAGGGGAAGGGGATAAGATATAAGAATGAGCAAGTCAGGAAAAAAGCAGGCAAGACAGGTAAATAGTAATGGATAGATTAGCATTAAAAAAGAAGAGATTTACCAGAAGAAGACTGAGTATAAAGAATAAAGTAAGGAAAGACCTGACAAAGTTACGCCTTTGTATTTCCAAATCAAATAAAAATTTTTATGCTCAAATAATTGATGATCAGAAGGGACATACATTGGTGGCATTATCCACTTTGTCCAAGGATTATCCTGTGGAAAAGAATAAAGGGAATATTGAATCAGCCAAAACATTAGGCAAACTTGTAGCTGAAAAAGCAAAAGCAAAGGGGATATCCGCTGTTGTATTTGATAGAAATGGATATCTTTACCATGGAAAGGTAAAGGCTTTTGCAGATTCGGCCCGCGAAAATGGACTGGAGTTTTAGGAGTTAACCATGAAAATAAAGCGTAAAAAAGCTCAAATTGACGGAATTGAACTTTCTGACAAGGTTGTAGTTATTAACCGGGTTGCAAAAGTTGTAAAGGGTGGTAGAAGATTTTCATTTAATGCCCTTTCCGTTGTTGGAGATGGTGATGGACATATAGGTGTGGGATTTGGCAAGGCCAATGAAGTACCTGATGCTATTGATAAAAGTAAAGAAGCAGCAAAGAAAAATGTATTTAAAGTGAATCTTAACAAAAATACAATACCACACGAAGTGATTGGCAGATATAAATCAGCAAAGGTTATGCTAAAGCCTGCTGCTCCTGGTACAGGTATAATTGCCGGTGCTTCAGTTAGAGCTGTTATAGAGAGAACAGGAATATCTGATATACTTACTAAGGCTCAGGGTTCAAGAAATCCCATCAATGTTGTAAAAGCTACTCTTGATGGTTTGAAGCAGCTTAGAAGTTTGCGTGAAACAGCTCAGGCAAGAGAAGTTTCGATTTCAAAACTTTGGGAGTAATAAAAATGGCTAAGAAACTGGTTATAAAACAGACAAGAAGCAGCATAGGGGCACTTCCCAAGCAGAGGGATACTCTTATAGCACTTGGACTTAGAAAGATTAATGCTGAGCGTGAGCATGATAATAATCCTGTTATACGTGGGATGATAAACAAAGTTAGACATCTCGTTGAAGTTAAAGAAATTAATTCATAAAACTGCAGAGAGTAAAAGAATGGAACAATATACTATAAAGAAACCTGATTCAATCAAAAGGCGTAAAAGGGTTGGAATAGGACCATCATCCGGACATGGTAAAACCTCGTGTCGTGGTCATAAGGGACAGATGAGCCGATCAGGAAGTACTGTAAAGCCTTGGTTTGAAGGTGGACAAATGCCACTTCAAAGGCGTTTACCCAAGAGAGGATTTAATAATATTTTCAGGAAAGAGTATCAGATTGTAAATTTGGCTCAGCTGGAAAAGCTTAATGCATCCGAAGTTACACCAGAAGTTTTGAAAAAGGCCGGGTTGATAGATAAAGCTGCAAAACCTGTAAAAATACTGGGTAATGGTGATTTAAAAATTGCTGTAAAA
>JBBAGC010000083.1:0-7631 GCA_041655115.1 Spirochaetota bacterium
TGGTGAGTATTTAATAAATGCCCAGGGAGAGGATGTTGTAGCTGGTATAAGAACACCTCAGCAGATTACTATTGCAGGATCAAAGCGCTGGGCTAAGGAAAATAAGGTTTCCGAAAAAGAAAGAAAAGAAAAATATATGTCGCTTCAGGAGTATATGCCCGAAGCTTATGCCAGTCTTGAAAAGGTATATTTGCAGCTTGAAAAGCATTATAAGGATATGCAGGATATAGAGTTTACAATTCAAAATGAAGAGCTTTGGATGCTTCAAACAAGAACAGGAAAAAGAACTGCAGCTGCTGCTGTTAATATAGCAGTTGACATGGTAAATGAAAAGCTGATTGATAAAAAAACAGCTATTACGAGGCTTGACCCTGCATCTATAGATCAGCTTTTACACCCTACCTTTGATCCAAAAGCTCCGAAAAAAGTTATTGCAAAGGGGTTGCCAGCATCTCCTGGAGCTGCTACTGGCAGGGTTGTTTTTCACGCAGATGATGCTGAAGAATGGAGCCAAAGGGGAGAGAAGGTTATACTTGTAAGAATTGAAACTTCACCAGAGGATCTTAAGGGAATGAATGCTGCTCAGGGTATTTTAACTCAAAGGGGAGGGATGACTTCCCATGCAGCTGTAGTTGCCCGTGGTATGGGAAAATGCTGTGTATCCGGATGTGGTGCTATTGCTATAAGTTATTCTGAAAGAAAAATAAAAGTAGATAATTTTGTAATAAATGAAGGGGATTATCTTTCACTTAATGGCTCAACTGGAGAGGTAATGCTTGGACAGGTTGATACTATTGAAGCCAGGCTGTCAGGAAATTTTGGAACTGTTATGAAGTGGGCAGATGAGTTTCGTAAACTTAAAATCAGAACCAATGCTGATACACCTAAGGATGCCAAAACAGCATTAGGTTTTGGTGCAGAGGGTATTGGCCTTTGCAGAACAGAACACATGTTCTTTGAAGGAGACAGAATTAAAGCTGTCAGGGAGATGATACTTTCGGACTCTGTTGAGGGAAGGAAAAAAGCCCTTAAAAAACTTTTGCCCATGCAGAGAAAAGATTTTACAGGAATATTAAAAGAAATGCAGGGTTTTGGTGTAACAATCAGGCTTCTTGATCCTCCGCTTCATGAGTTTCTTCCTCATGATGATATTGAAAGTCAGAAGCAAATGGCAAAAGATATGGGTATAACTCTTGAAGAGGTTACTGACAAGATAAAGGCGCTTCATGAAATAAATCCCATGCTTGGACACAGGGGGTGCAGGCTTGGTATTACATTCCCTGAAATTACTGAAATGCAGGCACGGGCGATTTTTGAAGCAGCTTGTGGGCTCAAGAAAAAGGGAGTTGATGTAAAGCCTGAAATAATGGTTCCTCTTATTGGAACAGTACAAGAGTTGACATTGCAAAAGCAGATTATTGTTGATACAGCTGAAAAAGTAATGGCTGAAAAGAAACAGAAAGTAAGCTATGAAGTTGGTACAATGATTGAAGTTCCCAGAGCTGCTCTTCTTGCTGATGAAATAGCAGTAGAAGCGGAATTTTTCTCTTTTGGTACAAATGACCTTACTCAGATGACATTTGGATTTAGTCGTGACGATGCTGGTTCTTTTTTACCTGAATATATTGATAAAAAAATTCTTCCTGCAGATCCTTTTAGGGTTGTTGACAGGGAGGGTGTTGGTATGCTTATGCAAATGGCAGTTGAAAAGGGGAGAGCTTCCAGGAAAAACCTTAAAATTGGTATTTGTGGCGAGCATGGTGGTGATCCTGAATCTGTTGAATTTTGTCATGAATTGGGATTAAACTATGTAAGCTGTTCTCCATTCAGGGTTCCTGTTGCAAGGCTTGCAGCTGCACAGGCTGCAATAAAGAATAGCAGTAAAAAGAAATAAAAAAGTAGATTAATGTATTTTAAAAAGCGGTCTCAGTTGAGACCGCTTTTTTATTAAAAGCCTTTTAATGTATAAATACATATTTTTAAATATTAGGAAAGAAATATTATTGAAAATTAATAGGATCAATAATAATGAGTATATAGTATATAAGGAAGGTTAAAATGAAACATTTAGTATTATCATTATTAATAATTTTTATGCTGTCATCTGCAGCAAGTGCATCCTATAATGAAGCATTAAAACTGTTTCAGGAACATAAATACAGTGAGTCTTTGAAAATTCTTGGAGATATTCTGGTTGTGAGTGATGATTTGAAAGAAGATTCTCCTAATTATAAAATACGATTTCTTGCTGCGCACAATCACTGGAAGCTTGGCAATGCCAATTCAGTAATAGCTCATTTAAGAAGATGTATGGCAATTAATCCGGCTACACCTGACCCGTATATTGACCTTGGTATTTATTTTATTGAAGAAAAGAGATTTGAAGATGCCTTATCCATTGCTGAGGAGGGTCTTAAGGTAAAGGAAGCTCATATGCTTTACTGGATTATTGGACGTGTTGCAATGGAAAGAGGGAATCTGGATAAGGCAAAAGAGTATTTTGAAAAAGGGAATGCTTTAAATTCTGAATTTTTTATATCCTATAATGATCTTGGAATTACCCTTATGAAGCTTAAAAGATATGGTGAGGCTAATGCTGCTTTTTCTGTAGCACTTGCTATTAATCCTGATTCAGCAGAGGTTAATAATAATATGGCTCTATGCTATCTTTTAACAGAGAAATTTAAAGAAGCCTTAACTTATGCTGAAAAAGCTGCTAAACTGAATCCGGAAAGTATTGAAATTAAGAATACTATTGCAAGAATTAAAGAATCCGGAAAATAAGGGGGGGAGAAAGTGTCAATTTCAATATCAATAAGGGACTCAATTGAAAAATCATCCTGGATCAGGAAGATGTTTGAAGAAGGGGCTAAGCTTAAAGAACAGTTTGGATCTGACAATGTATATGATTTTAGCCTGGGTAACCCTGACCTTGAGCCGCCTGAAGAATTTTTTAAAGCAGTTGCCGGAATTGAAAAAAACAGAAAATCCGGAGCTCATGGCTATATGCCTAATGCTGGATTCCTGGATGTAAGGGAGGCTATTGGCAGGACTGTGGCAAGGGATTTCAATATTGAGATTGATGGCAGTTCTCTGGTAATGACCTGTGGTGCTGCAGGAGGTATGAATGTTATTCTAAAAACCATACTTGAGCCAGGTGAGGAGATCATAGTAATAAAGCCCTATTTTGCAGAGTACGGTTTTTATATATCAAATCATCAGGGTGTAATGATTACAGTTGATTCTAACGAAGATTTTTCAATAAATATTGATAATATTGAAAAAGCAATTACTGAAAAAACAAGGGGAATAATTGTAAACAGCCCAAATAATCCATCGGGAAAAATATATAGTTCAGAGGATATAAAAGCTCTGTCTGCACTTCTTGAAAAAAAATATCCAGGAGGGAGGCCGATTTTTATTCTTTCAGATGAGCCTTACAGGGAGATAGTCTATGATGGCAAGGAAGTTCCTTCCATATTATCTGCATACAAAAATACCTTTGTTATAAATTCATATTCAAAATCGCTTTCTTTGCCAGGTGAAAGAATTGGCTATATTGCTGTTAATCCGGAGATTGAGAGTTATTCTCTTGTAATGGCAGGGTTGAATCTGTGTAACAGGATTTTGGGCTTTGTTAATGCTCCGGCCCTTATGCAGCGAGTTGTAGCAGATTTATGCGATGTTACAGTTGATGTGGATTTATATAAAAGTAGAAGAGATTTGCTTGCACAGGGTCTTAAAAAGAGCGGTTATGATTTTAATGAACCTGAAGGTGCTTTTTATATTTTTTGTAAATCTCCTGTAATGGATGATGTTGCTTTTATTCGACATTTACAGAAGTATAATATTCTTGCTGTTCCAGGTTCCGGTTTTGGTGCGCCAGGTTATTTCAGAATAGCCTATTGTGTATCAGAAAGTGTAATAAAAAAGGCTATTCCTGAATTTGAAAAGGCATTAAAGACTTTTATTGCTGAATAATTTCTGGTTAACATCTTTTAATACAAAGGTTCTGTTTTAAAAGTAGGATTTGAAGGAATTTGTCATTCCGGTTTTGCAACTTTAATTTGTGGAGTAAATATGAAGTTTGCCTGTTGACATAGAACAGGATGTTCTAGTAAAGCCGGTCAAATACCGGAATCTCCTGATATAATTAGGCCTTAGAGATACCGGCATTTCGCTTCGCTACAGCCGGTATGACAAAGAAATTACAGTTTGGACAGTCCCTTTGCTGTTTTGAAAATAAATTTAATATGCCTGTGTTTTTATTTTTCATCATCCATAAGCCTTGATCTTATTGCCTTGTCATTTACAGGGAGAATAAACTCCTCATCTTTTTCATCATCAATCATGTTTGTGCGTTCGCTTTGGAAAAAGGGATCTTCTGCAGGCTTTAGCTTTATTATAACTCCATCAAGAAGTTCCTGAAGCTTCTTGTCATTTGGATCCTGTATAATGGCACGTTCAAAATATTCTTTCGCCTTATCCAGTCTGTTTATATTTTCATAAGACAAGCCCAGGTACATATAGAGTGGAGCATTTTTTTCATTCAGGGATTCAGTTTTTTCAAGAAAGGTTATTGCTTCCTTAAATCTGTTGCTTGAGAACATAAGCACACCCATTTGATAAAGGACATTTGGGTGATTTTTATCAAGCTGTAAAGCTGCATTCAGGTACTTGGAGGCATTTTCCAGATTCTGTATTGTAAGAAATAAAAGGCCTAATCTGTAATTTGCATCAAAATTATTTTTATTAATAGTAATTATGGCTTTATAAAGAGTAGTAGCATCTTCCCAATTTTTTTCTTTTTCCAGCCTTATTGCCTCATCAAAGTAATAATTTTCTTTATAGGAGAGTATGGAATCAATATATGTCCGTAATTCTGGCCTGTAGGAAGACATTTTCTTTAATTCAAAAAGATATGCTGTTTCATTTTCATAAGCATTTATAGATTCAGCGTATTCTGTTTGTTTCAATAGTTTTAGAACCTGAGAGTTGCGTGTATATGCTGATTTAAGATCAGCATTAAATTTGCCAAATTTTTTGTCATCAAAGAGGAGCTGGTTAAACCAGTCAGGTTCATAAAGAATGTAGTATTCCTTAAATGTTTCAGAAATAGCTCCTATTTGAACAGGTGTGTATTTAATCGGATTTTCTTCAAGAGCTTTTGGGTAAAAGAGAATAAGGTTTTCTATATCTGTAAATATGATGTTGTTTAAAGGATGAATATCCTGATAAAACAGGCTTCCGTATTTCTTTTCATTACTTATTATACTTTTTATTCCTGTAATGGAATCAGGATTAATCTTTAAGGCATCTGCCTCATCACTTGAGACAAGGAGAAGAATATTAGAAAAAAGAAAAACAACATGATGTTTAAAATTCTGTTTAAGGTTTGAAAAGGCATAAGAGAGCATTTCCTTGCTCATGTACTGTAGATCAAAAATAGAGGCATAAACGCCTTTGTTGTTTATAATCTTTTTTACTGTTTTATAATATAAGTTGGAAAACCGGTTAAAATGAAAATTCTGATCAAGTATATTGGGCGCATCAATTATAAAGTCAAAGTTATTATCAGATGTTGTCAGGTATTCAAAGAGGTGTTCATTTTCTGGTTCATATTGCTGCTTGCCTGAAAAAGGGATGCGATTATAATCGACATTTTTATCAGTCAGTGTATCAATATAAACTGAATTGGTAAAAAAGGAGTAAAGGGGATTTCTGTAAAACTTCAGGTTGCTGTCTAATATAAGGGTTTTCCCTTCCTGAGAAGCAAAAAATACTGTTGTTGCTGCTGCACGTTTAAAATTTCTTATGTAATTGTCGGATAAAAAGAATACAGGTGTGTTGAACATTAAAACTTCACCTTTATCAATTATATATGGTTCAGTAAAGTTAGTGTTGCGTATTAATTCATAGTTTTCAACTTTGGGTGCAAAATAATTGTTGTTCAGAGGAATTTTAAAATAGAGATGAATTAACATAATTGAAGGAAGAAAAACAAGCGCAAAAATAAAGTAGAGAATTTTATTAACCGGGTTTATCTTTGTGTTAAAAAGAAAAATACCAGGAATAAGAAGATTAAATAAAGCTGCAGTATAAAGTATAGCAAAAAAGAGTAAGTAGGTGAAGTTTACAGTTGAAAGGGAAATCAGAATAGGTACTGGCAAAATAAGCATTGAGAAGTTGAGTACTTTGAATCTTTTATCATGATCATATTTATGTGTAATATTCTTCACAGTTTGCTCTAATGAAAAACCGAAAATTAAAGCAGGAATCGCTGAAAAAGCAAGCCCTGTGTATACACATGCTTTGCCACTAAACATATAAAGGGTGGAAAGATATAATAGGAAAAAAACAGGGTATAGCATCTCACTGTAAACGTGCCAGAATGACGCTTTCTTTTTTTTGCCAAGAAGTATTCCTGCAGGAAGAAGAAAAAGTGTGGTTATTATGTATAGTAAAACATTATAATATGTATGGCTGTAAAATTTGACAAAAAGAACAAATCCCAAAACAAGATAAACCATTATATAGGAAAAGTTTATATAAGTAAAAAACAGATCATCTCTTTGAACAACTGGTGAATCAGCAACAGCTTCATCTTCATAAAAATTTTGCGCATATAGCTGTTCCGGGTTATAAGGGATTTTAATAAAAAATAATATTACTGGAAGTGTTAATGCTATAACAGCAAGAAGTGAATGTGAAAATAAACCTGCATGAGTATAAAAGAGAATAATATATGCTGTAAAAAAACCTGTTCCAAGGGCTACTGGAAGAAAAATTATGTAAGATGAAAGAAGATTTTTTTCATCAATAAAATCTCCGCTGGAAATTTTCAGATAATATGAATTAAGAATACCTGATAAAAAAAAGGGAATAACAGATAAGGGAATGATATAGTATTTATCAGCAACATAGATATTTATAGTAGAAAATAGTTCAGGTTTAAAAATTTTTCCTGTAAAAAAAAATATAGAAAAAACAGTAAAAAGAATAGCTGATGCAATAGTAATAATTCTGTAGTTTTTTATTGCAGAAAGGAGTAATCTGCCAGCAATATTTCCTGCAAAAAGGGCTATAATAGAAAAAATCATTATTGTTTGTATTACTGGGTAGTAAGGTAAATACTGCTTTAGATCTATTATTATTTCTGTAATTATAAATGCTGTAACAAAAAAGGTGATAAAAAGAGCTAATAATACAAGCCATCTTTTGGATGTATTGGGATAACTGAATTTTTTTATGTGACTCATATTGCAGAGCTCCTTTAATGGCAATTATATAGTGTTATATTTTATGAAGTGTACTTGCAAGAACTCTTTTTAACAAGTACACATATATATGTCTTTAGCAGAAATTATATGTTAAGTAATAATTTGTACAAAAGACAACCTTTTTTTTAAAAGAGCCTATTATTTTTGCTCTGGATTGAATTTGCCGATAGTAATATTAAATACGGTGATAAAATGAAAATATTTAATTTTGCAGTTTTTGTTTTTTTTATTATTTTTTCTCCATTTATTCTGTTTGCACAGGAAAGAGATAGTTATCAGAGCCTTTATGAAAAAGGTGAATATGAAGATGCCCTTGCAGAAGCAATAAAAAATATTGATGAGCATTACAGC
>JBBAGC010000084.1:0-7599 GCA_041655115.1 Spirochaetota bacterium
TGGGGGCAGAAAGCAAAGGCTGAGTGCAATGAAATAATAAAGAATGTCAGAAAAGAAGGCAGACGGGCACTCCTTGAAACAGAGGCAAAAAGAATAGTAGCCCTTCACAAAGCTCCTGTTTTAGAAGAGGGTGTTGCTGTTAATTCAGAGGAGGCAGTAAAGCTGGCAAAAAAAATAGGGGGTAAGGTGGTGTTAAAAATAGTATCCCCTGATATTCTTCACAAGAGCGATGCTGGCGGGGTTAAGATTAATCTTGAAACTGAAGAGGAAATAAAAACTGCATTTGATGAAATAATAAAAAATGCCAGGAAGTATAATCCTGATGCAGATATTAAGGGTTGTCTGGTGTCTCAAATGGCAGAGAAGGGTGTTGAAATAATAATAGGCACGAAAATTGATGATCAGTTTGGCCCTGTTATAATGGTTGGCCTTGGCGGAATACTCGTTGAAGTTCTAAAAGATGTGTCCTTTCGCGTGCTTCCAATTACCCGCCCTTCAGCAAAGGGCATGCTTTCAGAAATTAAATCTGCACCTATACTTGACGGTATAAGAGGGGAGCCGCCTGTTGATAAAAAAGCAATAGTTGATCTACTCCTGAATGTTTCAGAAATTGTTGAGTCCTATCCTGAAATTCAGGAAATAGATCTCAATCCTGTAATTGCAAGCAACGATGGATTGTTAGTTGTTGATGCAAGAATTATACTTAAAGAGGAGGCAGATGCTTATGTATAAATGTATATCAGTTGAATATAGTGGAAATATAGCAGTACTAAAAATGACAAGGCCTGAAAAGCTTAATCCCCTGGATTTGGATGCAGGCAGGGAAATAAATATAGCCCTTGATGAAATTAAGTCAAAGAAGGTGCGCGCACTTCTTGTAACAGGTACAGGAAGGGGATTTAGCGCTGGCGGGGATATTAAGGGTATGCTTGATTCCATTTCCAAGGGCGAACCGGAAAAATTTATGGATGATCTTACAAAGGATCTTTATGCAATTGGCCTAAAGCTTAGAAAGCTTCCATTCCCGGTAATTGCTGCTGTTAATGGCCATGCTGTTGGTGCAGGTATGAATCTTGCACTTTGCTGTGATTATGTTATTGCTTCTGAAAAAGCAATGTTTGCTCAGAGCTTTTCCAGGCTGGCGCTTATTCCTGGGTTTGGCGGAACCCATCTTTTGGTAAATCAGCTTACATGGCAGAAAGCATGTGAAATTGCTTTTACAGGGGATTCCCTTACTGCTCATGAAATGAAGGAACTTGGTCTGGTTAACAAAATAGTTCAGGACGATATTTTATTAAAAGAAGCTTTGGCTATAACAGAAAAATTTGCCAATGGTCCTACCCTTACTTTTGCCAGAACAAAGGAATTGTTTCTTAAGGGGATTGGCGCTTCTTTTGAGGATCACCTTGATTATGAAAGGGGATATCAGGTTAAGTCAGCAGGAACAGGTGACTATGCTGAAGGCGTAAGAGCCATGAACAAAGGTGAAAGCCCTGATTTTAAAGGGAGATAATTATTCTTTAACAACAGTCCCTGAAAGCTTATATTTTTTTTCATTAAATACTGTATTTACTTTATACAAGCGGTTTGCTGGAAGACTGCCTTTAACTTCAACAGGAATATAGTAATTGTTAAATCCTGCTGTTATATTATTCTTTGCTCTTTCAGAGAGAAAAACTGAAGAGGTATTGTGAAATTTTTTGTAATAATCTTTTTTCAGTTTCAGGGATGCAGCTCTGAGTATTTTGCTCCTTTCTTTTTTTATATGCTCTTCAACCGGGTTGGCCATGGTAAAAGCTCCGGTTCCTTTTCTTGGAGAATATCGAAAGGTGTGTATATGTGAAAATCCCACCTCTTTTGCCAGGTTTAAGGTTTCATTAAATTCACCTTCTGTTTCTCCGGGGAATCCCAGAATAACATCAGTTGTGAAATTAAAGTTTGCAACAATGCTTTTTATTTTTTCACTTACCTTAATGTAGTCCTCCCTTGTGTAGGGTCTGTTCATCCTTTTTAAAACAGAGTTGCTTCCGCTTTGCAAAGAGAGGTGAAGATGCTTAACCATTCTGGGGTCTTTATACAGGTTAATAAGCTCATCATCTGCACTGTCAGGATCAAGAGATGTGAGATGAAGTCTAAAATCTGAATCGTTCATACTAAGTATGTTTTTTATAAGCGCTGAAAGTTTTTTCCCCTGACTGCTATATTTCCCAATGTTTACACCTGTGAGTATTATTTCTTTGAATCCTGCATTTAATAGTTCGGAAAATTCCTGTATAATCTGATTTTCAGGCTTGCTCACAGGCTTGCCCCGAAGAAAGGGAATAATGCAATATGAGCAGAAGTTGTCGCAGCCATCCTGAATTTTAAGGTTTGCCCTTACTGTGGATGATTTAACTGGAGTTGGATAATTAAAGCGCGATGGTTTCTTTTCCGTAATATCAGTAAAAGAAAATTTATTTTCAATAATCTCTGGAATAAGGTATTTATAATCATTGGAAAGATAGATGATGTCCCGGAATCTGGAAAAATCTTCATTAGAGCAGCCTGTTACAATTATTTTTTTATAGCCCTTTTTGGCAGATGCTTCCCTTGCCCTGGATATGAGGTTGCGTGTCTTTCTTTCGCTATTTGCTGTAACAGCGCATGAGTTTATAATATAAATTTCTGCATCATCATCATTTGCTATTTCATGTCCAATATTTTGAAGCCTGGTTGATATTGATTCTATTTCTGACTGGTTAAGCCTGCATCCCAGGGATGTAATTTTTATTTTCATTTTTGAAAAATTCCAGTAAATTGTACTTGTGAAGCCAGTTTAAAGCAGTTAAGTTAAATAATGATATATGTCAATCAGTGTTTTACATTATTTTTAAGGCTATATTTTAGTTAATTTTTCAGGAAGGTTGTTTATAAAATTTTACGTTATGGGAGTTTTTTATGGATTTAAGAAAATTTGAAAAGCTGGATGTTGTACTTGTCTGTGGTCTTCCTTCTTCAGGGAAGTCCCATTTTGCCAGAAAGTTTTTTATTGATTCAGGCAGGAAAAGGGTAAACAGAAAGGAAATACGCAGGCTTCTTTATGAAATGACCAGTTTTGGAAACAAGTGGTCAGAGAGTATGTTTTCTCATGTTGATGAAAATCTGGTAAAGCATACAGAGCGTAAGGTTATAGAACAGCTTATGGTTAATAATGAAAAAGTGCTTATTGATAATACAAGTGTAACTGTTGATTCAAGAAAAAGATATGTTGCAACAGCCCGAAGGTTTAATAAATCCATAGGTGTAATTTTTTTAAATACTCCGGTTTTGTTGTGCCTGGAACGAAATCAGGGTAAGGAGGATTCTGTTCCAGGCACTGTTATTTCCAATCTGTCAGCTGCTCTTGCCTTTCCGACAAAAGATGAAGGCTTTGCAGAGATTCTTGTTATTGATGATTATTGATCTCCTATTTTAAGCCTCGTTTTTCTATTTCCTGTGCTCTTAGTTCTTTACGGAGAACCTTGCCTACAGTTGTTTTTGGGAGTTCTTTTATAAACTCAACTTCTGTGGGAAGCTTGTACTTGGCAAGCTTGGTTTCCGCATACTTTATCATCTCTTCTTCAGTAGCTGTTTGTCCCTGTTTTAGAACAATAAAAACTTTTATTGACTCGCCTCTTGTAGGGTGAGGCAATCCAATAGCACAGGCTTCTTCAACCTTGGGATTTTCAAAGTAAACTTCATCAATATCCCTTGGATAAACATTGTATCCGCCGGAAATAATCATATCTTTAAGACGGTCTACTATATAGAAGTATCCTTCTTCATCCATTTTAGCTATATCGCCAGTATGGAGCCAGCCGTCCATTATTGTTTTGGCTGTTTCATCAGGCTTACCCCAGTACCCTCTCATTACCTGAGGTCCCTGTATTATAAGCTCACCCTCTTCTCCTACGGGGACGTCGGTTTTTCGATCCGTAATGTCTACAAGGCGACATTTTGTATCAGGAATGGGAAGACCAATACTTCCTGCCTTACCTTTACCTTTTACAAAGGGGTTGATATGAGTTACAGGGGAAGATTCAGATAAACCAAAGCCTTCGCATATAACAGCACCTGTTTTTGCTTCAAATTCCCTGATTACCTCAAGTGGCAGTGGCGCACTTCCGGAAAAACAGCCCTTAATAAAGGAAAGGTCAGTTTTTTCAACCTTGGGGTGATTTATAAGCCCAATATACATGGTTGGAACCATTGGTGCAAATGTGGGCTTGAACTTTTTAAATGCTTCAATTAGAGGGTCAGGCTGTGGTTTAGGAATAAGAATATTTCCCCATGCCCTGTAAATTCCAAAGTTCATTGATGTGGATATTCCAAAGATATGGAAAAAGGGCAAAGCACCTAACATTATTTCCTTTCCATCTTCAAAACCCGGGAACCAGGCTGATACATGCTGAACCTGCATGCTTATATTCCCATGGGTAAGAATAGCACCCTTTGGAACACCGGTTGTACCACCACTATACTGGTACATGGCAACATCTTCAAAGTCAAGCTTGGGAAAGCTGGTCTGGGGCTGGTGTGAAGCAATAACATCTTTCCATTTGAAAACATCAGGGGCTTCTTTTACATCAGCTTTGAGTCCTTTTTTCTTGCCCACAAGCGGGAAAAGGAGACTTACCGGGAATGGGAGATAATCGCCTATTGAAGCATATATAATCTGCTTAATTTTTGTTTTAGGCCTTAGATCTATCATCCTGTTTCCAAGAAGATCAATAGTGATAAGAACTTTTGCTCCTGAGTCGCTAAACTGGTATTCAAGTTCAGGGTCTGTATAAAGGGGGTTGTTCATTACAGCAATTGCGCCTATTTTAAGTACAGCGTAGTAGGCCACAACGCATTGGATAGTATTTGGAAGAAGAATAGCCACAGAATCTCCTTTCTTAACGCCATAGCTGGTAAGGGCTGCAGCAAGCCTGTCAACCATGTCCTTTGTATCTTTGAAATTTAGCTGATATCCCATAAAAGAAAGAGCCATTAAGTCAGGGAATCTAGCTGCAGATCTGTCAAGAAATTCTGGTACACATGCTTTGTCATAGTCCAGTTCTGCAGGAACGCCTTCTCCATAATGTTTGAGCCAGGGTTTATCCAGATAGTTTACCTTAGATGCCATAGATGTCTCCTTATTGGTTGTTTTGTTATCCCATAAACTGGGTTTAATCTTATTTAAATAAAACAGGGTATTGTATTATACGGGAATAGTAGCATATTGTAATGATTTTGTCAAATAAAGTCTTTAAAATTATACAGTTTATAAGGAAAAATATTATATTTTTTATAATATCATTTGTTTAGTTTTGATTAAATGGGTCTTGCAGGGTTTTTGAGGCTGTTTTACTACTTGTTGACAAGCTGGCTTTGAGTGTATATTTTATTTTTATTAAGCCATTGCAAAAGATAATCAAACCTTATAAGCTCCTGTTCAATTCTTAAGTTTTCACCAAAGCTGTTGTTTTTAAGATTATTAAAAAGGGCTTTTTCTTTATCCGTGAGGCAGGATAGCTCACCTGTGAATTTTTTTGATACAGGTTCTTTTACGCTACTTTGTATGTGTGCATGGAGGGTTTCCTCATCCATGAGCATTGATGTGCATGAGGGAATAATATTTCTTGTTAAAGAGAGTATGCTAAAACCATGTGTGTCAATATCTCCCCAGTAAAAGACCTTGCAGTTCTTTATCCATGGAACTTCTTTGAGTGCCTGTATCCCATAGCCAAGTCCAAATATTACAATGGAATTTTTAATCATTGGGAAAGCAAGGCCATTGGTTTTATTTTCAGTAATGAATATTTTTTTTGCATTGATTTTTAGTGAAGAGAATTGTGAAAGGGGTAAAGTAATATCAGAGAGCCCGTTAATAAAGATATCTTTGTCAAGTATTCTAAAACGTATAAGTGGTTCATCGTATTTGAGGCCAAAGTGTTTTTCAAATCCATGATGTGAAAGTGATAGAGTTTCTGTTTCAGGTTTTTCCATGTTGAGATAATTCAGAAGTGTAGAAATAATTTTTTTATTAGCTTCAATGAATTTAGTGTCAATGCCTGAAATAACAATCTGCCGTATGTAAATATTCGAGTCAGGGTTATTTTTAAAGTAAGTACATACTCTTATCAGTTTATTCCAGATAGAGAGGTGTTTTATAACGAGTAAGGGGTTTTCATGTATGAATCCGCAAGCTTCAGGGAGTTCTTTTTTTGTCAGAGAGTAAGCTTCTTTGAATATGTCGAACTGCTTCTTTTTCCCGCAAAGTTTTAAAAAGTCATCCTCTGTTTCAACAAATATTCTGCTGGGAATATTTTGTGTTCCTAACTGTCTGTGTGAAACAGTTTTGTATTCTATGGAATAGCCATAGCCAACTCTTTCTTTGGATGAATCAGCAAGCTGCCATATTCCATCTCTTATCTGTGCAAAGTTCTCTAAAATACTGCTTCCTGATACTTTACCAAAAGGTATATCCAGGGGAAAAATATTATCACATTTGCACCATGCAGAAATAAATTTACCACTGTCCCAGATTTTTGCTGCTTTCTTTTTAATTTCTGCAGGTGTTATTATTGTATTGGAATTTCCCATTCTTTTTTCTTTGTTTTGTATTTGTCTATAGTCATGTGCCCAACCAGAGAGCGGTTATCTTTCTCCTGATAAACGAAATGGACAGATTTTACATAGTCTTCTATTATGTGAATTTTTTGAAGTGGCGTTACAATTAGAAGCTGAAGTTCGAGTTTTTTAAAGAGCTCCAGCCCGTATCTTGCTGATTCATCAGATCCGCGCCCAAAAGCTTCATCAATCATTACAAACCTGAAGGATCGATTAAAAAGCCCGTCTTTTACAAGGCTGAACTGGTATGCCAGGGCTGCTGCAAGAATAGTGTATGCGAGCTTTTCTTTTTGCCCTCCTGATTTTCCTGAAGAATCAGAGTAAAACTCTCTTTCAGAGTTATTCTCTTTCCACCTTTCGCTTGCAGAAAATACGAACCAGTTTCTAACATCAGTTACTTTTGCTGTCCACTTTTGGTCAAGGTCTGTAAGACCCTGACGTCCTTCAAAACGGTCAATGAGATTTTTTACCTGATGGAATTTTGTCTCAGTATATACATCACCATCTTCATTAAGTGTTTCACTCATGCAGAGGCGAAGGTCTTCCTGAAATTTCAGTATTTCACTATCCATTGCTCTGTCAGGGATGAGGGTGATGTAGCTGCCCCGGTTGTATTCAATCTCACGAAGGGACTTGTTTATGGTTTCTATTTTACCTGTAATTTCTATGCGTTCTTTTTCAAGCTTGCTCCAAAAAAGGGCAATATCCTGAATGGTTCCTTCACGCAGAAGCCTTTTAAATCTTTCTTCATGGCGGGGAAGATCCTGTTCTACAAGATCATTGAGAATTTTTCTGTATTCATTAGCTGCTTCAATCCTTGCGTCAATTTCGCTGGTTTCCATGGGATATTTGATTTTGTAGGATTGCATCTGGCTGCTTATTTTTTCATTTCGTCTGCGATTCTGGCTGGTCAGATTATCAATGAGTTTTTGAACAGATTCTCTTATTTTCTTTTGATAGTCTTCA
>JBBAGC010000085.1:0-7483 GCA_041655115.1 Spirochaetota bacterium
CGCCATCGTTGACTGGACCCCCATCGAAGCCTTGCTTGAAAGAACCTATCCCGTGGGAAAAAGCATCGAAGGTAATCGGGCCTACCCACCGATCCTGCTTATGAAATGCCTCCTGCTCCAGCAGTGGTTCCGCATCGATTCCGATCCTGAACTGGAAACCCAGATCAATGACCGGATCTCCTTCAAACGGTTCCTGGGACTGTCTTTCGATGATCCGGCACCGGATCACTCCACCTTCTCCCGATTCAGAGGGCGGATCTCCAAGAAAACCATGCGTCGTGTCAACAGCGAACTCCTGAACCAGTTCGCCGCCCGGGGATGTACCATAATAACCGAAGGGGTCGCCGGAAGCTGTCATACCAGTGAACCCATACAGAAGGTCTATGCCGACAAGGGGTACTTCGGAGAACCCAACAGGGCTTTCCGTGCCATGAACGGCATCGCCGACGGCATCATGCGAAAGGCCACAGGAAGAACAAGCCTCACGGCCTTCGAAGTAGCGAGGAATAAGGCCATCGCGAAGATCAGATATATCGTCGAACAGTACTTCGGGCTCACCCATCTCCATAACAACGCTTCCAGGGCGCGGTTTACCACCATCGCCAAAAATGCCACCGACGCCCTCTTTAGGCAATTCGCCTTCAACCTTCGAAGGGGAACCAGGGTCCTGGCAACATGAAACAAGGGAGTAGTGCGTCCGCAGAGGGAAAAACAGAGAAACGGGGGTTCTCAATGGGTCATTTGGGCTGCAATAGGGGTCAGTCATAGCGGTAAAAACGCTTTCGATCCGGAGCTTCGGCCGGAAGTAACCTCCGAAATCCTGAAAAAAGTGCCCCGAAGGGGGACAGCAGGGGAATAGGCGATTGTTCAAACACTCGTTTCAGAAAGCTAACGGCAGCCGTAACCGGCGCATTTGTAGTGAGTGTAGCGGAATTTGCATCCGAGTTAATTTGCTTGTTGGGTGCCTTCAAAGCTTTGCAACATCAATGTAATAACCCTGTGCGTGCATTTCTTTTGCCAATATCGTTCCTGCTTCCTTCTGAAGATCATCCTTAAACGGTATATAGATAAGCCCCTGTATATCTGAAGGCCGCTCCATATTCGCTTGCTGTTTAAGGATAATAGCGACGCGACTACGACCTAAACGAGTCAGCACCATGCCCAGCTCCAATACAACATTCTGGCGTGCACGAAAGGCCTTTTCATCATCGTGGCCCACACGATGGCCCTCGTCGTCAGGAGTTGCCAAAACGACAGCAAAATTGACTTCAGCTGTATATTTTTCCAATTTTTCGATGATTGTTTGACCTTCGGAAGGAAGCTGGTCAAGAATAAGCGGCTCAAGCCCCCAACGACGGAGCATAGCTTCGAGGTGGTTTCTGGAAGTTACATCGTGGCCGTATACTACAAACACTTTCGTAAAACCTTTTTGTGCAGGGGGATAATGATGTTTTTCTGCTTGGGAGGTTATAGGTTGTTCTCCCTTAAGGGCTGCTTTTATCTCTGGCTGGCACTTTCCTTGAACATTATAGTTTCCATTATCGAATACGTTAACTATTCCACCGTTATTAAGTCGAATAACCCATCCAGTATCATTGCCTGCTCTATTTTCTGATTGGATTTCAAAGCCTGCACCAAGCAACATTTCTTTGACTTTTTCTAAGTCCATTTGCTCACCTCGTTATGCACCCAACATTTGCTTAACCTACAATTCCGTCCCGAAGGGCTTGGCGTGGTTTGTGCCGAGCGAAGCGACAGCACAAACCATGACAACAGGAATTGTCAGGTTGAAGCAGTTGTTAGATTTATTTCACATGTTTATCCATCAAAAAAACAAGCTTAAGATAAAATTCAAGCTCTAACTTTCCCTCATTAGTTTCAAAATACGGAATCCCATCTAAAGTAGACTTTTCCAAGTACTTAATATGCAACTTTGTCTTAACAAGAGGAAGAATAAAACCATTATTATTTTGCGAGGATGCGCGATTTTTTGTAAATACTGTTTCCATCTGGGACAAAATATCCACAGGCTTTAAATTAAACTTTTCTGATCCATCAGTTGTTAATTCAAAAAAAGTATTCTTAAGATTCTGATCATAATTAGAACTTTTATCACATGAAACGAAAAGTGCTGTATTTAGATCAAAATCCGAAAATAGATGTGAGTTGCTTAGATTGGAGTAGTCTTTTGTTGATGGGAAAATAATGCCGTTGTAATTATTATTCATAAGAATTGAAGTAAGTATTTGCGGCAGAACATATTCTTCTACAAAGGTATACTTATTTTCTACTGGGAATGTAAGCACTTCAGCTAAAATTGATCGTTGAAGATCATTTTGAATTGTGTCTATATTGGGTGAAAGACGAGTATCAAAATAGTCTAATTTCCCACCGTCAGCGAATAATCCAGGAAGAACTTTTACTAAAACATCAAATATAGTATTTTTAAGTTCAAATATTCTTTTGTGAGAGTAAATGTAATATTTAGGGAGGAAAGCTGCTAACACCAAATCTTGGTAACTCTTCCCAAGTTCTTTCACAATTCCTAAAACTGATTTTCCAAAATATAGCATTGGTTGACCCGATATGCTAAATCTTTGGTTACCAATGTAGTATCGAGACCTTTGCACAACTCCTCCCTTATTCCTTGCCACCACGTTCACATAGGCCCTGAAAAACTATGCTATTCAAAGCTATCATATTAATATGACTTGACATTCAAACGTTTTCCTGCCATAGTTCGTCCATAAAACTCACTCTCGGGAGGATTCCATGGGCTTCAAAAACATGAAAGTCAATTTCACCTTTGCCGACAGAGTCACTGTCACCCTCAATGGAGAAAAACCGGGCCATCAAGCGGATGGAAGAGATCAACGCCATCGTTGACTGGACCCCCATCGAAGACCTGCTTGAAAGAACCTGTCCCGTGGGAAAAAGCACCGAAGGTAATCGGGCCTACCCGCCGATCCTTCTTATGAAATTCCTCCTGCTCCAGCAGTGGTTCCGTATTGATTCCGATCTTGAACTGGAAACCCGGATCAATGACCGGATCTCCTTCAAACGGGGATCAGATTACCCCTTTCCTTCACGTCCACATAAGCCGAGAGCTCTGAATAACTGCCATTTTTGTCATTTCGACCGTAGGGAACCGGAGGGAGAAATCTTTCAAAAGAAACGACAGGACAATGGAAAAGAAAGATTTCTCGTCGCTTCGCTCCTCGAAATGACGGACCTTAAGGTGCTCATCGAAATGACGGATCTTGGGGAGTAGTCCGTCCACAGAGGGAAAAACAGAGAAACGGGGACCTCCAATGGGTCATTCGGGTTGTAGAAGGGTCGTGTCATAGCGGTAAAAACGCTTTCGGACCGGGACTCCGGCAGAAAGTAACCTCCGAAATCCTGAAAAATGGCCCCGAAGGGGGAAACAGGGGAATAGGCGATTATTCAAACGTCTCAGGTAAAATACCTGAAATCATAGGTGGAATCGACGACGGTCAAAAAGTTTTGCCCTCCGGATTTGGGGGGGAAATTTCATGGCGGTCGCGGACCCGGAACAAGTTTTGCGCCCCAGACTTTGCCCGCCCGAAACCGCCGTTCGTCCATCTTCTTCGGGGATCGGGGATGGGAAATCAGCGTTGTCCATAGGTGGGTGCGCCTGGGTGGGGCATTCCAGATTTCCCCGATCTCCCGAACCGAGCCGAACCAGGCGCCGCGCCGGCGAAGATATTCAAGGGTCCGCGTTCGGGCGCCACGGCAGGGTCAGGACGCAAGGCAGTCTCGGTCCAGGAGGCTATTGTTCACCAGAGTAGTCCTGACCAGAAGGGGTGAAACCTTGAAATGTTCCGCGGCGTTTTCGATCGCGGTATCGCTTGGAGCGTCATCGCCCAAGTATTCCATCAAGTCTTTAAAGGGGCAAAGAAACTCCTGGGCAAAGGCGCGTTGAAACTTCTGCCGCTGTGTTTTTGTTTCGCAGACGGGAAGGAGCCGTTCACCAGGCGCAGCCATAAGATTATCGCCAATTATTCTCGCCAGGGAAAAACGCCGCCCTGTCATCGACATTTTGCTTATGAATACACCAATTTCCTCCACGCTGTCCCGAGTGCGGAAACCGGCATTCACGGGCGCTGATTTCGCTTTGACATATTCCAGCTTTCCTGTCCGCAGGGACAGTATCTCGGCAAGTATTTTGTTCGCCACGGGGCCTTTTTTCATGGACCAAAACATCCTGGCCTGACGTGCCGCCTCTCCTGCACGACGCCAGGAAACCGGGCTCGGTGGCACAGCAGCGTGGATTAGTTCCCGCAACTCTGCCGCGCCGGCCATCCTGACAGGAAAGGCAAGCCTTCTCGCCTCACTCCAAAGCCACGCCACCTCCTCGCCGGCTTTCTCCCGGCAGGCCACCGCCATTTCTTCAATTGCGCCAGCGCCGTAATCGCGCTTCATATCGAGAAGAGAGGCGACCAACTCTTCAGGCGCTTCGTCTGGATCACTCCCTATCAGCGCTTCCAGCTTTCGCCACACGGCCAATGATGGGTCATGGCGCTCCTGAAGGACTTCATCCCACAACCCCTTCAACTCCGCTTCCGATGGCGCTTTGCTTGCCACACGATTTATCACGGCGTCAATAAAAGCATCGACTGCCGATTCAAATTCCGCAACCGGCATGTCCAGATTTACTCTTTGGAGATAGCGAACGGGTCCGCCTCCTTCCGCGGGCGTGGTCTCATTTTGGATAGTCATCGCTTCGCCGTCACTGGAGAAAGACAAATCCGGCCAGCAATAACCGCCCCCCGCCGCCGCGAGCTTGTGGCTCATAAGCCAGGAGATATCACGGCTTCTCTCCGGCTCCCATCGCAAGCGCCACCAGTTGGACGCAAACCAAATGGCCATTGCGTATGCGGATACCCGCGGCCCTTTACGGACGGTCTTGGCAAACACATCAGACAGTTCTGTTATGCAAAAGTCCCCCAGCGACATGTGAATATCCGCCAGGGTATAACGCACGAGCGGATTGTCCGACTCTCGGGGCAGCCAATCAAATGAAATGTCAAAATTCCTGCTCATCATTTACCTTCTTTTTCCCATCGGGCCAGGACTACCTGCGAGAAGGGATCGGTTTTTAACAAAGGGTACCCATGATAAACACCCTTTTGAGGATTTTCAAGCTGCCCTTCCAAGGGCTGCCCTTCTTCAGTAACCGCCCAAATATTCTGAGGAAAATTATTCACCATCCGCCTGCTTACGAGCCCTCTACGCACACCCTCGCGCAGCAGGGCCTCTGCTTCTGATTTCTTAAAAACACTCACGGAATCACACAGAGTTTTATCCGCCCGCGGCTGGGCAGGAGGCGTCAAGCCATAATCGCCGGGATTGCGCTTATGTTCCGGATTGCCTCCATAAGACACGTTTCTTGCTAATGCAAGCAAATCAATGCCGTGGCAATCCTCACGAATATGTCTTTTGGGATTATGTGATCTTCTTGGGATCATTTTTTTAAAATATTTCGACTCAGTTGTTTTCAACAATCCAGTAAGAATGACCGTATTTATTTCTTTTTAAAAACTATGGCAATGTGCCACCATTGGAATTTTCAACCCATTTTAAAATGCTAATAATATACTTGGAATAACGTGTAATATTATCTCGAATTTGATCTCTTGAATAAGTACAAGCAATATATTGCTGCCACACATTATAAACATTTTCGAAATCGTTTTGCGGAATTTTTTGTATATTCTTAACACCGGGAGTATCGACATCAATTTTCGATAAAGAAATATTAGATATTGTGAATTGATCTCCAAGATATGGGCTATCTTTTGACCAATTATCTATTACAGCATCGATATTCAAATTATTTTGGATATAATTCCAAGTGTTAACAAATGGCATATTGGACCTCCTTCGTTTTTTTGGTGACTAACGCTGGGGCGTTTTGACCCCTCAATGTCAACCGTGGAGACCAAACCATCTTCATGTCGCATCTTTTCACACAACAAACTGTCTCCTGTAGGCAACAAGTGATAGATATCCGCGGATAGAATCCACTATGCATTATGGTTTCCAGATCGAAAATAGGTGGTTTTCTTTTGCGGGGAAGCTCATTCCACACCCAGGGATCGCGCGACGGTATTTTTTGCAACTCATCCATGCTGAAGGGTAAAAGGTTGACAATAGCGGTACGGCCGGCAAGGGTCTGACTGATTTTTTCAGACAGATGCAGTTGCTGCGAACCGGCCAGGATGAATTGACCATTAGCGGCGCCGGCATCGACAATGGTCTGGATGTAGGAAAGCAGATCCGGCGCTCTTTGTATTTCATCAAGAATGACGCTGCTTTTGTATCTGTTCAGAAAACCCCGGGGGTCGGAAAGAGCGAATTCTCTTTCGTGCGGTTCTTCCAGACTGACGTATTCGTGATTTTTAAATACCATCCGGGTCAGGGTGGTTTTACCTGACTGCCGGGGTCCCGTGAGAGTGACAACAGGAAATTGTTGAGCAAGTGATATTATTTTGTTTGATAGTGTTCTTTCTAACATGCTGAATTATTAGCAAGTAAACCGGATAATGTCAAATTGAAAGCCAAAGTTTCAATTAGCGTGGGTAAGGGGCGGCGTTAAATGGTTACGATTCAGATGTGAACCAGAAAATATTAACGACCTCTACATTGAATCCTGGATGAGATGAAATCGTGAATCGCTTTCAAATCGATCTTTGCAGGCTCTGCCCAAATTACCATGATTCAATTTCCCGCTTCAGATCTTCTGCGGATATGGTCTCACCTTTTTCAACTGCCTCTCTTCCTTTTCTAACCTTATCTATTACATAGAGATTATACATCATTGTGTCTATGTCGCTTGTTTCCGGAAGTTGTGCAATCGCCGTCAATGCTGCCTGTTTTAGGGTATTCATTATTAACCTCCTTCATTACTTTCATGCTTTTAAATTACCAAAATTGAAATGAAGAGTAGAGATTTAAGTCATTAACGAATTGCATCAAATAAAATGTTACCGAAGGGATTGGTAAGAAGAATACGTTGACTCATAAATCAATGTTACCGAAGAACGATTCGGAAACGGAGGTATATATATGAGTCCCCAGGCCAAAGAAGAGTGAGACGTTTGAATAATCGCCTATTTCCCTATTTTCTCCCTTCGGGGCACTTTTTTCAGGATTCCGGAGGTTACTTTCTGCCGGAGTTCCAGACCGAAAGCGTTTTTACTGCTATGACAGGACCCTTTTACATCCCGAATGACTCATTGGGAGTCCCCGTTTCTCTGTTTTTCCCTCTGCGGACGCACTACTCCCTTGTTTCATGCTGCCAGGACCCTGGTTCCCCTTCGAAGGTTGAAGGCGAATTGCCTGAAGAGGGCGTCGGTGGCATTTTTGGCGATGGTGGTAAACCGTGCCCTGGAAGCGTTGTTATGGAGATGGGTGATCCCGAAGTACTGTTCGACGATATATCTGATCTTCGCGATGGCCT
>JBBAGC010000086.1:0-7438 GCA_041655115.1 Spirochaetota bacterium
GCCCCTGGCTGCAGGCTTTTCCCTGGCGTGTATCAAGGTATAATGCTGATTATATTGTAAAACAGATTAAAGCAGCAGATGATTCAGGTGCCAATGGGTATCTTTTCTGGAATGCTTCAAATAGCTATGATGAGGTTTTTAAGGCAATGAGTCTTTTAAATAGAGGCAGATGATTGAAGCTCGGAGTTTATCAAAAATTTTGATAAACTCCGGAATGATTTATTTTTATTTAATATCTATGGTTACTGCAAATGTTTTAATAAATTTCGGGTCTTTTTTCCAATGCTCGCCATATTTAAAAACAAGGGTTGCTTTGCCCGTTTTTAAAGGTGTAAATATAAATTCCTGAATATCAATGCCACCTGTTTTATCTGACTCTTCGGTTTTTATTTTTTCGTTTTTGAGCTTAATCATGGGAGAAATTTCCACTGCTTTCCAGCTGAATCCTGTACTCAGTTGTGAGTCGAGCCTGATTGAAAAATTTTGTCCTTTTTTTACAGTTAAGGATTCTTTATCAGACCCTGAAGATTGAGTAACAACAGGGTGTGCTGCACAGGATATTATTAGTATCAAAGAGCCAAGAAATATGCTGATTATTTTTTTGTTAAACATAATATTTCTCCTGTCCTATTCTTCCAAAGATACAACAACCCAGGTTGCACCATAACCTATATTATTGCATCCATACTCAACCCATATAAATCCTTTCTCTCCCCATTGTGGACCCCATGAGTTTTCCACAAGGTATGCCCTTTTATTGTCATCCCATCCAACAATTGTAACAGCGTGGTTAACATCTTTTTGTCCTGTAACACTGGTGTGTTCATCAAATATTCCGCCAGCATAAGCCTGAAATGCAGGTGTTACTTTTACAGATGTGGCAATTGCTCCATATTTTGCAATTGCTTCTTTCATCTCTTTTACACTTGGTATGCCTGCATCCCGCCTTATGTAACCATGTTTAATTACTTTATAAGGGCTTTTTGAAGATGCAGATGTACAGGAGCCGTCTTTGCCTCTGTATGGTCGCTCCTGTTCAGTGAGAGCTCCGGTTTGCATAAAAAAATCAAAAACACCTGCGTACCATCCACCATTACAGCTGCCTACGCTTTTGCCTTTGCTATCCTTTGCACAGTCAAGAATAAACTGTTCAGACAGGTCTATAACTTTATTGTTTTTGATTTTGTAATTGTTTTCATAAACAGCAGTAGATGTAAATGCCCAGCAGCTTCCACATGTTCCCTGATACTTTACCTCTGTGGTTTTGTTGCTGTCTCTCCATGTAAAAGCAGCAAGTGCAAGTGATGGCATTATTGCAGATGGAACATTCTGATTTAAAAGTTCAGCTCTTTCCATTTGTTTTTTCCGGTTTATTTCCTCCTGACGCCTTCTCTCTTCTTCCTCGCGCTTCATCTGCTCCTGCTTTTGCTTATCCTTTTCTTTTTTGATTTCATTTTCACGTTTTTTTCTTTCAAGTTCTTCCTGGCGCTTTTGCTCCTGCTGCTTTTTTTTCTCAGCTTTTTTAAACAGCTCCTCCTGGCGTTTTTGTTCAGCTTCCTGGCGTTTTATTTCATCGCGTGAAGGGGGCTTGTTCCCTGTTATTTCTTTAATATGATATTTCATCATTTCATTTAATTCTACCCGGAACTTTAAATTGCGCTTTTTTACATCATCTACAATGCTTGCCATAAGGCTTGTCATTTCTTCATGAGTACGGGTAATACTCGTTTTATCCTGCTGAAAACGCTTTAAAATATCCTCTTTAGTTGTATGCTGGGCATAAACATCACCATGTCTTTTATCATCTGTTGTGAATATTATTGCTCCTGTGATAATGAATGTGAATAAAAGCGGAAGTATAAGATAAATTCTGGTTTTTTTCATGAAACAACTCCTTTATGGAATTTGCTTTGTTATTTATAGTATAAAATAAGCTTATTTTTTGCAATAAACAATTTTTTTTAAAGTATAAATAATAATTAATATATGATATGGAAAAATTTAAAGAAATTCGGGGGAATCTATTTGATTTTAACTATACAACAATTATTCTGCTACAAGGCAATTTCAGGCTTGAAAAAAAATTACTTTTTTAGTATAATAGCGAAATGTATTTTTTAACAATATTTTCATATTGAAAATTTTCCTGATATCTTTTTCTGGAATTTTTCATAAACTTTTCTAATAATTGTTCATCTTCCATCAAAATATGTAACTTGTCTTTAATATGCTTTATATTGTCTCTTTCAACCAAAAAACCAACATCTTCCGTAACAGTTTCTTTACATGCTGTAATGTTAGAAGATAGTAGCGCACAAGCAGTAGACATAGCTTCAATAAAAACAATTCCCTGTGTTTCACTTGAAGACAGGAGTGAAAAAATCCTGGCTTGATTTAATATCTCCCGATATTCCGGTTTATCATTATCTAACCATCCCAGAAAGATTATATTATTATTGCCCCTGGATAATTTTTCTAACTCCTTCCTGAATGGGCCGTCTCCGGCTATATATAATTTCCAATCTTTTTTATTTAATTCCAAAAATGATTTTATAAGAAATTGAAAGCCCTTTCTCTCAAGTAATCTTCCGCTTGAAAGGACAATGTTTTCTTTAGGTATATTTCTTTTATAAAAATCCCTGGAACCATTGGGAATAACCTCGATTCTATATTTTCCTATTTTCTCTTCGATCAAATCTTTTAGATAATCCGAAGGAGTGGTTAGAGCCTTAGCCTCTCTGCAAACTTTTTTTAAAATTGGACCTGTGAATTTATGTAATAGCTTAAACCTATCTGTGTTGTAACCTGGAACATCACTTCCGTGGCTTGTGATTATATATGGAATATTAAATTTTCTTTTTAACCAAAGAGCAACAATCCCTGTGGGAATAATAAAGTGACAATGACAAACATCGTAGTAGTTTTTTTTGAGATGTTTTTTTAAAAATTTTTTTGATGAAATAATATATGTTAATTGCTCCCATGGATGACAAATTTCTTTTTTAGATCTTAATGAAAAAACCCTATAAATATTCATCCCCTCTTTTTTCTCGAACCTTGCAAGTCCTTTATAAGCCATAGTAATGATATCAACTTTATACCCAAGTTGAACATAGCCTTTTGAAAGCTCATAAGAAACAGGAGAAGCTCCACCCCCAAGTGGAGGAAATTCATAGTTTAAGATTAAAATTTTTTTTTCCATTATGTTTCAATAGTCCATAGATTAATATTCAGCTTTTTAGTAAGCAAAAAATATAAGAATTGACAGTGCCTAAAAATTCACCTATGTTCAAACTTTTTATGTTAAATTAGGGAATTATAGAAATTGTTTCGCTTGTAGTAGAAATTCCATAGCACTAAATTTAGTGTTATTTAAACATATTTTCCTGTCTATCTTAATTTTATTTTTGCTCAACATCGTTTTAGTTTTTTTATTAAAATTTTTATTCATATAAATTCTTTAATTCCACGTTGCTTGATATTGCTTTTGTTTTACTTTCTCAATTTTTTTTAAAGTATAAATAATAATTAATATATGATATGGAAAAATTTAAAACCCTGATTTTTGTTTGACAATAAGGAGCAGTTTACTGACTTTATTATTGGATAAAATAATTATAATAAGAGATGGAGCATAATATGTCGCTTAAAAAAATAGCGGTTCTTCCAGGTGATGGGATAGGACCTGAAGTAATGGTTGAGGCAGTAAAGATATTAGATAAAATTTCAGAAAATTTTGATATTAAGTTTAATTATACCTATGCAGATGTGGGTGGAGCAGGAATAGATAATCAGGGTGAAGCTCTTCCACAATCAACAGTTGATGTTTGCAAAGCATCTGATGCAGTGCTTTTTGGATCAGTTGGCGGGCCCAAGTGGGAAAATCTTCCTCCTGAAAAACAGCCTGAAAGGGGAGCACTTTTGCCTTTAAGAAAGTTGTTTAACCTTTATGCTAATCTGCGTCCTGCAATAGTTTTCAAAGAGCTAAAGGATGCATCTCCTCTTAAATCAGAGCTTATAGGTGATGGATTTGATATTCTTATTATACGGGAATTAACAGGGGATGTATATTTTGGCCAGCCAAAGGGCAAGGATTCAGAAAGGGCTTTTGATACAATGGTTTATACAAGGGTTGAAATTGAGCGAATAGCAAGGGTTGCCTTTGAAGCTGCGCGCAAGCGTAATAAAAAGGTTACTTCCATTGATAAGGCCAATGTTCTTTCAACAATGGTTTTATGGCGCGAAGTTGTTACCGAGATTGCCAAGGAATATCCTGATGTTGAACTTGTACACATGTATGTAGATAATGGAGCAATGCAGCTTGTAAGAAACCCAATGCAGTTTGATGTAATGCTCTGTGGGAATCTGTTTGGTGATATTTTGTCAGATGAAGCTTCAATGATCACAGGTTCCATGGGCATGCTTCCCTCTGCATCACTTTCTGATGGGACATTTGGTCTTTATGAACCAGCAGGTGGATCAGCTCCGGATATAGCTGGCAAGGGTATTGCAAATCCTATAGCCCAGATACTTTCAGCAGCAATGATGCTTAAATACAGCTTTGGTCTTGATGATGCCTATACCAGGATATTTAATTCAATTGTAAAGGTACTTGAAGAGGGGTATCGTACTATTGATATTATGTCTACAGGGAAAAAACAGGTGGGCACAGCTGAAATGGGTGATTTAATTTGTAAGTATCTTTAAAAAATAAGGGGCTGTCTCAAAAGTCAGACTTAAAAAAATTGGTCATTCCGGTTTTGCAACTTCAGTTTGTGGAGCAAACATGAAGTTCGCCTGCCGGCATAGAACAGGATGTTCTAATAAAGCCGGCCAAATACCGGAATCTCCTGATAAAACATGGTGCATGAGATACCGGCATTACGCTTCGCTACAGCCGGTATGACAAGGAAATTACTTTTGAGACAGCCCCATGCTATTATTTTCTGCTCATAGACATGGTCATCTTTTTGGCTTTTTCAAAAAGCACTTCAGCTTCCTTAAAATTGCCTTTATTCATCATTTCAAGTCCGCGGTTAAATATTGTATCAATTTCTCTGATGCTCATTTTTTTCCTCCTTAAAAAATTGCTCTTACATTTATTGTCGGCATCAGGTTTAATTTTTTAAATATATTTGCAGAATTATGACTTTTGCTTATTATATACAAAATCAATTGACAGCAGGGGTTTATCCTCATATTTATTATGCAGTATTTATTGTTTTTGCATATATCCAAATTTAGAGGGGCTTTTATGAAAGAGGAACTCAATATAACGTCTTTTCATGAAATACTCAGGGAGCTTTCAGATATAGAATCGCGCCTTGAAATGAATATAGATACAACTTTGTGGATAAGTGATCCTCATGGGGAAGGGGAGAGGTTTGTTTCTATTCTAAAAGGGAGGTTTGGGCTTATCTGGAGAACAGCCTATGAGGCTCTTCCAAAAACCTTTTCTAATGAGAAGCTTGAGCATATTGACAGAATCATAAAAAATGAAAAGTATATTGAAGCAGATGATTTGAAAATGGAAAGGCAGGATGTTGTAGCAGCGCTTGTGAATATTGTCAGATATAAGGTGCAGGGAGTGCAGGATTTTGATATTATAAGGAGCAGCATAAGCAGGGATATTAAGCCTCTTATGGAAAACCTTATACTTAATTTTGCAGTACCAAACATTGTTTATGAAAATGACATTATTGCTGACAGGATTATTTCCTCTTTGGCTAAAATTGTAAAGCAGGTTATACTTGGCCAGCTTATAGTGCTTGGTGATGTTTTTGACAGGGGAGATGAGCCTGATAAAATTCTGCGCATACTTTCGCAAAAGGACTTAAAGCCCTTTGTGCAGTTTGTCTGGGGAAATCATGATATACTCTGGATGGGGGCAGCAGCAGGAAATAAATCCCTTATTGCAGAGGCTTTAAGAATAAGTGTAAGGTATGATAATCTTGCTTTTCTCAAGCGCCTTGGCATTGATATTTCCGCATTGGAAGAGTTGGCATTAAAATTGTATCCAAATGAAGTAAAGGGAAATTTTAAGGCAAAAATGGATATTTCCAGAAAGATGGAAAAAACTCTGGCTATAATTCAATTTAAGCTGGAGGAAAAAACTATAAAAAAGTATGCTCAACTTGAAATGGATTCCCGTCTTAATCTGGAAAAGCTTGCTGAAATTTTAAAATCAGGAGATACATCCGGGCTTACTGATGATGATTTCCCCACAATTTATTTAGATGATCCTCTTAAGCTTACAGAGGAGGAGGAAACAGTTATAAATGATCTTGCCAGGCAGTTTTTAAAAAGCAGGCAGATACGACGGCTCATGAAATATCTTTTTATAGATGGGAAGCTTTACCATGTAAATAATTATATAATGAATATTCATGCACTTGTTCCAAGTACAGCTGATGGGGATTTTGAAGAGCTTCATGGAAAAAAAGGAAAGGAGCTGCTTGATCATATTGAAGCAACAGTAAAGGATATTGGTGAAAATTATTTAGCAGGCAAAGAACAGGAGCCTTTTCAGCAGGCCATGATGTTTTATCTTTGGTGTGGTCCCAAGTCTCCTCTTTTTGGAAAAGATGCAATGAAAACCTTTGAAAGATATTTTTATAAGGACAAGGAAACTCATAAGGAAAAAACCCTTTACTGGGGACAAAATATTGAAAATCCTGACTTTATGAACAGGCTTACTGATGAGTTTAATGTAGAGAGAATAGTCTTTGGACATACACCGGTTGATGTGACCAAGGGACAAAAAATAGCCTCATCAGACAAAAGGGCAATAAATATTGATGGAGGCTTTGCCGGAGCCTATCTTAACAGGGGACATTCACTTATCCAGACTCCATACTCCCTTTATGTTATTATACTCCCCACACCTGAGGAGATAATAGAACTTAGAAGAAGAAAAGAGCCTACCAGGCTGAACTTTGAAATGATAGAAACATTTGATGAGCCAAAAAAGATCAAGGATACCTTTGCAGGGAAAAGGCTCCTTGAGCGAAGAGATGAACTTTTGCTTGAGCTTAAAAAATACGAGAAAAGCGTTTTTGTGTAAACATGAGTTTATGAAGCTGATCTGACCTCTCCCCGGTTCCACCGTGCCCTCATTCGACGCTTTTTGCAACATCCTGTTGCGCATCGAAACGCACACATCCTGTGTGCAGTCCACTATGGAGATGGAGAGAAAATCATAAAATTTTAGTTAAGCTTTATAATTCTTTTTAATATACTCATCCAGATACATTTCAGGATTATTCACAGCATCCCTGGTTATTGTAAAACTCTCCAGCTTCATCAGCCTTATGCCATGAAAGTAGTTGCCAAAAGATTTATTACATAAATCTTTAATTTTTAAGCCTGTTTCAAAAGATTTTGTTTTTAAGTCATTTATTGCATCTTCCTCAAATGCAAGGTAAATGCCATGTTCAAT
>JBBAGC010000087.1:0-7425 GCA_041655115.1 Spirochaetota bacterium
ACAAATTTTGATGTTAATTTTTTCCCGTGGGTAAGGGACAGTGATAAAACAGCTGGAATGCAGAGACTCCATATATTTTTATGGGCATCAATTCCTTTAACCTATACAATGTCTTTTTTAAATCAAATGGCATACCAGTGTCATATTCAAAATATTTTGCCTCCCGTGTTTGACGAAATAAACAGTGCATCAGCTGTTATTTCTCTATTTGTGCCAGGTGGGGGGCTTTTTTATAAAGGATACAGGGGAGCAGGATATGGTTTTTATGCTGCTGAAATGTCTCTTTTGGGCTGTGGCTTGTATTCAGATGGTGGCACAAAAAGAAAAGCTCTGTTTTCAATATTAGCTGGTGTAAAGGTAGCTGATATTGCATTTGCCTGGTTTTTAAAGCCTTCATATAGTGTATATAGAAATGAAATTTCCAGCATTGAATCTGCCCCTCAATTTTATCTGGGCATGCTCCCTAGAATAGAAGGAGAGGGTGAATTTATTTTTGCAGTCAGGCAATCTTTTTAATATTGTCATTCCTGCGCATGCAGGAATCTTATACTATAGTTTTATATAAATCAACTTATTTCGGATTCATCTATATGAGATTCCGGCACTTCGTATTCACTACGGCCGGAATGACAGGAAATTACACAATCTTTTTAAGATTGTCATTCCTGCGCATGCAGGAATCTTATACTATAGTTTTATATAAGTCAACCCATTCCGGATTCATCTCATTTATCACATTATCTTTAAATTTTCTTTTCCATTTTTTCATCTGTTTTTCTTTTAAAATTGCACTCTCAATGCTTTGAGTCTCAATAAACCAGACAAGTTTACTGCAATTATATTTTGAGCTAAAACCCTCTATCAGCTTATTCTTGTGTTCATATACACGTCTTAGAAGATTATTGGTTACACCAATATAAAGCACGGTGTTGTACTTATTTGCCATCATATAAACATAGTATTTATTCATTAGATAATATCAATCCTATAGAATCTGATATATGAGATTCCAGCAGTGCAGCCACGATGGCTGCCTGTAAGCACGAAACAGGATGTTTCTATAATGCTTACCTTCGTATTCACTACGGCCGGAATGACAAAAATAATCTTGCTCACCTTCCCTATATCCTTTCTTCATTAAAAAGATAATAAAAAAAGAATCCATATTTGTTAAATCCAATATACGATGACAGGAGATTTCACAATCTTTTTAACTTTTTTACCGGAAAAAAAGAAGAGTATCAGAAAAATAATATACAATGCAATTGCAGGTATTGCAGAAGGGGGATAAAATTTTGCTAAGGGAGCAAGAAGCAGTATTATGAACCAGTGAAAAATAATAGCCTTGCCTGTATTAAGTGTAATGGGAAAATCATCCCATCTGATAATTATCATCATTCCTGTAAGATTCCAGCCATATAAAGAACAAAATGCGTGCATTCGCAGAATAGCCTTTCCGTATAATTCGTAAGAAGAAAATTTTGAAACTATAACATATATTACTCCTGTAAATGCTGAAAAAAGCAAAAAATACATTCCTGAGACAAGAAAATATTTTTGCTGAATCTGCGTGCCAAATCTGAAAAAAAACAAAAAAATCATAAGCACAGTAACAAAGAGAAGAGTTGAAATAAAGACCTCCCCTTCAAAAAATTGAAAAATTATAAAAAGAAAAAATATAATAACACCACCGCAAATAAGCCAAAAAAATAAATGCTCTGCCATGTTTATAAAACTTGAATCTTTTTGTTCAATTATCCCGAAAATAATTGATAGTGTTATAAGTGAAACCGGAAAGGAAAAACCCAGAAAAAACACATTGAGTGTAAGCTTTTCAAAATAAAAAAGTTTTAACCATACATCATTGAGTATAACAAATGCTGAAAGAAAAAGAGCTATTGATAAACATAAAAGTGATGCCTGATGAAATTTTTCAGATGCGCTTGTTTTTACCTTGAAAAAGCTGTAGGGAAAAATTTTAAATTTTTTTATTCTGTATGATTCCACAATAAAGGCAAGAATAACTGTTATTGCTGCAGCAGGATAGTAAGCTTCAAAAAAAGCTAAAAGCGCATAAGCAATGCTTAGAAAAAAGAATATAAGAGTTTTAAGCGATGGAATATTTCTTCCTTCTGTAAGGTAAAGAATTGTAAATCCACCGCTTGTAAGATTAAAAAGAAAAATATGAAGTCTTTCAAAATTCCTTTCCAGGTATAAGTCCAGGTATCCGAATATAAAGGCCAGGGACATTGTTACAAAAAGGAGATACCTTGAAAGGTTTTTGGGACTGGTCATAGGTTTAATCCTCTTAGTTAAGCATTAAAAAATGCCTTGTATAGCAGGTATGAGGCGTATATATCCGCCTTTGATGCAACCTCGCATACTGAATGCATGCCAAGCAGACAGGGTCCTGCATCAACACAATCCATTCCATATCGTGACAAAAACATAGCTATTGTTCCGCCACCTCCTGTGTCGATCTTCCCCATTTCTCCTGTTTGCCATGGAATTTTATTTTTGTCTGCAAGATTGCGCATATATTGCATATACTCAGCATGTGCATCGTTGGTGTTGTATTTTCCTCCACCTCCGCCATATTTTTCCACGGAAACTCCCTTTCCTAAATATGAAACATTTTGTGGATCATTTACTGATGAAAATGTAGGATCCATTGCTCCAGTAACATCTGCAGATATGGCCTTTGATTTTTCAAGAATTTCCCAGGCAGATTCCTTTACTGATGCAAGGGCACGGTATTTATCTGTAAAATTCATCAATGAAAAACTTTCAGCGCCTGTGTCTCCATAGGAGCCAATTTCTTCTTTATCAGTAAAAAAGGCTATTGCTGTATTTGCTGGATTTTTTGTTTCACATATTGCCATAAGAGAGGTAAACACGCATACCCTGTCGTCCTGCCCGTATGCTCCAATTAGCCCTCTGTCAAATCCAATATCAACGGGCTTTTGTGCAGGAACAAATTCAATTTCAGCGCATAAAAAATCTTCTTCAATAAGGGAATATTTTTCATTAAGATATTTCATTACATTTAGTTTTACTTTGTCTTTTATGTCTTTGTCATTAACAGGTATGTGGCCGCATATAATATTCAGATCTTCCCCTTCAATTATCTTGGCTCCATCTTTTTTCATCTGCTCCTTTGCAAGATGAGGAAGAAGATCAGGGATGATGAACTTTGGATCATCCTCTTTGCCACCTATGTGTATTTCCAGGGCTTTGCCTTCTTTTGTAAATGCCATTCCGTGCATTTCAAGGGGTGTATTTACCCAGTGGAATTTTTTTATACCTCCATAGTAGTGAGACTGGAAAAGAGCAAGTTCTGCATTCTGGTAAAGAGGGTTAGGCTTAAGGTCAAGCCTTGGAGAGTCAACATGGGAGCCCACAAGCTGGAATTTGGATAAATTTTCTCCTGCTACTGCTGCAATAATGTTTTTGCCCTTAAAATTTTTAAAAAAACGGTCACCTTTTTTAATTGTTTCAATATTTTCCATGTTTTTAAATCCTTCCTTTTCAAGAATTTCTTCCATGTTTTTTATACATAATCTTTCTGTTTTTGATTTTGCCATAAACTCTTTATATTTTTCCCCAAAGTCCATAACTTCTTTTTTATCTTTATCATTTAAATCAAGCCAGATGCTTTCTTTTTTATAAAAAAGCTTTTCTTCAAGTTCTTTATTTTTTGATTTTTCTTTAGTTTCTTCTATCACTTTTTGCCTCTTTAATTTCTTTTGGGTTAAGTTATAATTTCTCTATAATCAAGGCAATCAAATTTTACTTACTTTTAGTAAGTAATGAGGGTGTATTTTTTATGCCTGAAATCTTAAACAGGGGAGTTTTGCCCGGGGTCAGAGCATGTCTGGGGTCAGAGCATCCCCAGGGTCAGAGCATGCTTCTCGATACGGCTCTGCGAGCCTGCTTGAAGTGCGGAAATGGTTGCCGAGTAGCGATAAAGTTAGTGTATCGAGGCATGGGGTCAGAGCATGCTACTTGATATGGCTCTGCGAGCCTACTTGAAGTGCGGAAATGGTTGCCGAGTAGCGATAAAGTTAGTGTATCGAGGCATAGGGTCAGAGCATCAATACAAAATAGAGGTGGGGTCAGAGCAAAGTGTTTGAAAAGATCTTTTTAGGTTGACTATATGCAAATATGCTGTGCCTATTAGATTTTAGCATTTTTGCCTTTGGATTAATTCAGGGTCATGATGTGGAGAAATAAATTGTTGCAGGTAAGCTATGAAAATAATAGTAGGGCATTCAAATCTTGACCTTGACTGCATAGGCTCAATGGTTCTTGCCAGATATATATTCCCTGATCATAAACCAGTAATGAGCAGGCTTGTTCACCCATCTGCCAGAAATCTTTATAACCTTTATCATTACCATTTGAATTTTATGGCTTCAGCGGATCTTAAGGGTGAAACTGTAGAAAGGATGGTTATTGTTGATACGAGGGTTTTTTCAAGGGTAAAGGAGTATTTTGATATAATTGAAAATGAGGTTAAAGACATTGAGATATTTGATCATCATTCCTCTGTAGAGAGCGATATTGCCAATGCTGTTGTTCATGAGGGGGATTATGGTTCAAACACCACAATGATAGGTATGGAGCTTATTGCCAGAGATATGTCTATTTCTTCAAAGGATGCTACTATTGCCCTTACAGGGATTTATGCAGATACCGGCGGATTTATTTATGACACTGTAAGGGAGGCTGATTTCAGGGTTGCATCTTACTTGCTGAAAAATGGGGCTGAAATAAAACTTGTAAACAGTTTCCTTAAATCCATGAAAGACAAGCATCAGCTTTCTCTTTTTCATGATATTATGAACACACTTGTGTGGCAGAGTATTAAGGGGCATCAGCTTATTTTTAGCTATTTTTCCATGGAAAAGCAGGTGGCTGGTCTTGCCGAGGTTGTTGAGGAAATTTTTAATATAGAAAATCCTGATGCTATTTTTGGTGTGTTTTATTTTGAAAAGCCTGACAATACAATTATTATTGCAAGAAGTCAGAAAAGCATAATTGATCTTAATGAAATTCTTGGACCATTTGGCGGAGGTGGCCATGCCAAGGCTGCATCTGCCCTGATAAAAAAAGAAAAGGGAAGGGTTGTTTTTACAAACCTGCTAAAGCATCTGGATGTCCATCTTGATGAGGCTGTTACTGCTGCGCAGATAATGTCTAAAAAGGTGGTTTTTATAAATGAGAATTGGAGCCTTATTGAGGCATCCATGTTCCTGGAGGATCTTGACCTGTCAGGAGCCCCTGTTCTTAATGATAATAATGAGCTTGTGGGTATGCTGACATTGAGAGACATTATGAAGGGGCGGAAAAATAATCGGATGAACAACCCTGTTAAAGGCTATATGAAAACAAAGCTTGTTACATGCTCTCCTGAGGCTACAATGCGGGAGATAGAGGATCTTATGTTTATCAACAGCATAGGTCACCTTCCTGTTCTGGATCAGGGGAGCCTGGTTGGGATTATTACAAGAACTGATTTGCTAAGATTTCTTCAGCAGAAGTAGCTATATAATTTCCTCTGCCTGTTTTAGCAGGTCTCTTGCATTATCCATAATGTTTTTTGAAGATTGAGCCAGCTCATTGATTTCACGCACCATTTCATTTACTATGTCATTCAGGTTTTCCAGGGCATTTCCTGTGCTTTCAATTGCATTTTTTTGTTCATCAGTGCCTGTGCCTATGGTTTTTGACAGTGAAATGTTGGCTTCCATTTGTCTTATAATGGAGTTAATATATTTTTCTTCTACCATCAAGCTGTCCTGGAGTATTTTAATATTTTCCGTACTTCCGGACATTTTGCCTATCATGTTCTTTATCATGGTTGAGGAATCTTTTATTACAAGCACGCCTTTTCCTGTAACATCGTTGTTAAGAGCCAGGACTTTGTCGATTTCTTTTATACTTTCAGTTGTTTGAAAGGCCAGTTTCCCAACTTCATCTGCAACAACAGCAAAGCCTTTGCCGTGCTCTCCTGCTCTTGCAGCTTCAATGCTGGCATTGAGGGAAAGAAGGTTTATTCTGTCAGCAATATCAACAATGATAGTGATTGTTGCAGCTATTTTTTCGCTTTGCCTGGCAATTGTGTTCATTGTTTCTTCAACTTCAATCATTTTATCATTTGCTTCTGTTGTGCGGTCTGAAATGCCTTTTATTCCATCATAAGTTGAGTTAAGGTTGGCTTTGGTTTCTATTTTGATGTTTTTAAAGTCATCTATAATTTCATCCATGCGCATATTGCCGTCTATTTGATCCATTGTTGAATTATGAATACTTTCAGCAGATCCGCGAAGTTCTTCAAGTGTTGCGGATATTTCTTCAAAAGTGGCAGCCTGGCTTTGCATCTTTTCATTAAATCTCACCACAAGCTGATCCTGTGTTTCAACCTCTTTTAGAAGATTATCAACCCTGTTTTTTACCTCAAGGTTCATGTTTCTCATTTGGGTAATGTGCAATTGTATTTCTTCTTTTTGTTTTCCTGTTTGTACTGCAAATGAATTTATAATTCGTATCCATCTGAATGCCATAAATGACATTGTTGCACCCATCAGAATAAAGAAGTATTCACGGAATATAATTACCCCTGTGTATATTTCTCCATTAACAATTGAGTCATTGGAATATTCAGCTCCATTTGCAATAGCAATGTATATAAACAATATCCAGGCTGTAATGGAAAATATTGAAATTATAACAAAAAGCTTTTCATCAAGAAACAGTGCTGTTGCAAACATGAGCATAAGGAGTAGGGCTGATGAATTATAAGAAGTCAGGGAAAAGGTCCATCCAAATGTACTTGCGTATTTAAATTTGGCCAAAAAGGGCGCTATTACTGTCATAAATGATACCAGGTACATCAAAAATGTGGCTTTTTTCCTGTTTCTGATTTTCCAGTATATTATAAATGATATAAAAGCAGTGATTATTGCCAAGACCAGGGTGGGGAAGTATTCACCAAAAGTCATTCCACTGGATATTTGAAATCCAATTGCTATGAACATTATTATTGATAATGAGACAAAATATGCGAAATAGGTTTTTATATGAAGTGCTTCCTTTTCGGTGTACCTTGAAGTTGTATCCATTTAAATTTGCCTTTTTTTATTTATATATTGTATTTTTATTTTATTAATGATGTTGTTTATGTGTATTTATGCATAAAATAATGTAAAGACAAAAATTAGATATAACAATAGAGTTGTTTTGTCTAATAAATAATTTTTTTTTAATTAACTATTTTATTACTTACTGTTTTATTTTCGGGATTATTCAGATGGATAAATAAAAAAAAATGCAGCCCAGGGTGGGCTGCTTTAAATTTGCCGGTTCTTTTTTATGAGGATTTGATTGATATACAAAGATTTGCATCTTCATATATGTGTGTGT